>JACRCT010000617.1 GCA_016218885.1 Deltaproteobacteria bacterium
AAGGGGATGGCGGCGCATCTCCTCCTGTACTCGGCGAGCACGAGCCGGATGGCCGAGGCGGGCCCGGACGGCATCTTCGCGATGACGGGTCTCGGCGCCGGCACCTACCGGTTGACTGCCCTCCCGAGCCGGCGAGGCTTGGAGGGCAAGCTCAGCCAGGAGGTCGAGCTCCCCGAGGGCGGCGAGGTGCAGACCGAGCTGCGCGAGCGCTCAGGTGGCGCCACGGTCACGGTGACCGTCGAGCCGAAGCTGCGCTGTACCGGCGGCCTCGTCGGCGCCACCCTTGGCTGGGGCGAGCTGCCGTACATGGGCCGAGGCGCGGTTGGGGTAATCACGTTCCGCGGCATCCCGGCTGGCAACTACCGACTCGCCATCCATTGCCTCGAAGCCGACAAGAAGGGTCAGCAGAGCATCGAGGTGACGGCCGCACCGGAGCAGTCCTTCGAGGTGACGGTCGAGTAAGCCAGCCCGGTCGCTGCACGGCTTCGTGCCTTGCCACCGGCACTACAGGCGGCCCGTTCGAGATTTGTTGGTGTAGGCATCGGGCCCGTGCGGCGCGCCAAGCTGGTCTCAGGCCGCCGCGCCCGCCGCCTTGAGCAGGCGCGCGGCCTCGGCGTTGGAGCGCAGCACGCAGTCCTCGATGGCCAGACCGCCGAAGTAGTTGCCGGTCACGAAGAGCGGCTGGCCGGCGATGGCCTGATCGATCTCCCGCACGATCCCCGGGTGGCCCAGCCGGGGCGAGGGCAGCTCGACGTGCCTCTGCACCACATGCTCGAGCTGCTCGCGGTCGGTGTGCAGCGTCTGGCAGATGAGCCGCAGCCCCTCGTCGAGCGAGAGCTCGGGCTTGAGGTGGAAGGCGAAGGCCCGGTAGGTGGGGTCGGGAACCGTGTCGCGGGAGACGGCGGAGTAGAAGCGCTGGTCGAGCGGGATGAGGAACGCCAGGGGCTCCAGCGGGGTCGCTCTGCGGGGCAGCGCCACGCCGATGGAGGAGAGGCGCGTGACCTGGATGTGCGAGAGCGCGTCGGCGAGGGCAGGGAAGCCAGGTTTCAGGAGCCGTGCCCCGGCATTGGGCGGGATGGCCATCGCCAGGAAGCGGCCCCGGTGCTCGGAGCCGTCAGCGAAGCGGACCACGAACTGCTCGGCCTGGCGCTCGATCGCCACGGCCTCGGCGTTGAGCAGCAGGGTGAGCTTGGGCGCGTCCAGCAGCACGTCGACCACGGTCTGCAGGCCGCCGGTGAGCGTGAAGCTGCGCGGCAATTCCTTGCGGCGCTCGCGCTTCTTGAACAGCATGTCCGAGGGGAACTCGTCGGCGCTCTGCGAAGGTACGGCGGCGAAGAGGGGTCCGAAGACGCGCTCGTAGTTGCCTCTTCCGACCAGAGGCTCGTAGTAGTCGCGGACGGTGCGCCCCTCCTTGCTGGCGAAGAGGATGCTCGGCACGTGCGCGAGCAGGGAGAGCAGGCTCAGCTCGGAAGCGATGGAGCGGACCTTCCCATTGGAGAGCAGGCGGAAGGGGACCTTGGCCCGCGGCAGCAGCTTGTCGAGGGCGTTCTTGGACTCCAGGGCCTCGAGCAGCGCGCGGTAGGAGTTGTAGCAGGTGTGCGCGCCCAGCTCGAACCAGTAGCCGCTCTCGAGGCGATGGGAGTGGATGCAGCCGCCAGGAGCATCGGTCTTCTCCGCCACCAGGACCGAGAGCCCGGCCCTGGCGCAGGCGTGGGCGAGGCTCGTGCCGCTGATGCCGCCGCCGATGACGATGACGTCGTACCGGTCCATGGTCGCCCTCGCCTCGCGGAACGGCGCTTACCTAACCCGCGGCCGCGGCACTGACAACCGGTTTCGCGGGTCCATTGCCTCAACCACCAGGGGTCAGGCAGGAGTCGTGGGTCCGCCCTCGCCGGTGACGCGGAAGCTGAGCAGGAAGCGGGGCAGGGTGGTGAGGCGGAAGCGGGTCACCGAGGTGGAGACCAGCCTTCCGCTGTCGACCTCGGTGATGCGGCCGAAGCAGGTGGCGTGGGAGAAGGGCAGATTCCACGGCCTTATGTTCACCTTCTCGCCCACGAACCGATGGCGCCGGCCCTGCGCCTCGAACTCGAAGGAGTAGCGGATCTTGTGCTCGTCGAAGTAGCGCAGCTCGAGCGTGCCCTGGCACGGCGCGTCCTGGCACAGCCCGTCGGCGGTGAGGGCTCCCACGAGCGGACCGCGCAGGAACTCCTCCCCGCCGGGGGTGAGCCAGCGCACCACGTTGCGCGTTCCCCAGGTGAGCCTGAGCTCGAGCCGGCGCGGCCCGGCCTCACCGAAGCCAGGCTCGAGCTCGTGCTCGCCGCTCATCATCTCGTCCATCTGGAAGCCCACGCCCTCGCGCAGGCGCTGGAGCGAGTCTCCCAGCCGGCTCATGGTGCTTCCTCGATGCCCAGTGGAGCTTGGTGGCGCCAGGCCGCTGCAGGCTGCGTATCGCTTCCCCGCGTGAGCAGCCAGGTTCCCACCCGGGCGAGCGCGTTGGAGACCGGGGGCAGCAGCCGGGAGTAGTACCCGACGGTGTTGAGCACGTTCACCATCTCCACGGGCTTGTTCTTGACCACTGCCTGGTAGATGAGCCGCCCCACCTTCTCCGGCGTGTCGGCGTAGTAGGGCATTAGCTTGAGCGACATCCGGGCCGCGAGCGTCGCCGATTCCATCGCGGCGTAGAAGCCGGTGGACACCATGTAGGGGTACACGGTGCTCACCCTGATGCCCTGGCGGGCGACCTCGAAGCGCAGCAGCTCGGAGAAGGCGCCCAGCGCGAGCTTGGTGGCCGCGTACGCGCCCCAGGTCGGGAGGCGGAAGAATGCTTGCCCTGAGGAGACGTTCACGATGTGCCCCGCGCGCCGTCCCCTCATCGACGGGAGGAACGCATAGACGTGGTAGAGCGGCCCCCAGAGGTTGACCGCCATGAGCCTCTGCCAGGTCTCGATGGGCGTCTGGGCCAGCTCGCCGCTGAAGCCGACTCCGGCGTTGTTCACCAGGACGTCCAGGCAGCCGAAGCGCTCGAGGATCTCCTCGGCCATGGCGTCGACCTGGCCTTTCTCGGTCACGTCCACTACGAACGGATGGACCAGTGCTCCGGCCTCGCGCAGCTTCCCGGTCGCCCGGGCGAGCGCGCTGGCGTCGTAGTCGCTCAGGATGAGCGTGTAGCCGCCGCGCGCGAACTCCTCTGCGGTGCAGGCGCCGATGCCCCCGGCCGCGCCGGTGATGAGCGCCGTCCTTGCCTTGGCTGCCATCGAGCTCCTCCCCACCCAGATTGGTCCTGCCCGCGCCCCTGAAGCAAGCGCAGGCCGGCTGTCTCCGCCATGGACGACCGCGCGAGCATTCGCCGGGAATGATGCCGAGGGGCTGCTTGGTGAGGGTGCGCGAAGCGGCCACGCGGCGCCACACGGGCCTGGTCCTCCGCTCGATCGCGGATGACGAATGCGCTCCCATCCCTCGGCTCGCCGAGCGGGATCCGAATGGCGGGTGGACGACGCGCGGTCGGTCAGAAGGAGAAGGAGACCGCGGCTCCGGCTCCGCCGGGAACGATGACCGGCTGCGGCGCGATGGCCGCGCGGTCATCATGCCAGTCGGTGAAGAGCGCCTCGATGACCGCGACCACCGCCAGACCGCCGGCAGAGGCAAGCAGGGCCGTGGCGGCGGTTCCCTCGGCATTGGCCCGGTTCTCGAGCGCCTTGAGCTCGCTGCCCGAGACCACCGAGGTGACGCTGTTGGTGGTGCGGTTGCGATAGTCCGCGGCGGAGCTCGTCATCATGTATCCGGCCACTCCTCCCCCAGCTGCGCAGCCCACGGCGAGGGCGGCGGTGGTGGCGAAGACCCAGCGCGGCAGCGGCGGTGGATTGAGGCGGCGGATGACTTCCTTGTCGACGCCGCGGGTCCGGCCCGGCTTGAGGTGGCGATCGGGGAAGAGCTCCTCGACCATCGGCCCGACCACCGCCAGGACCTCCTCGCCGTCGCGCTTGTCGAAGGTGCGGTTCGAGCTCTGCACGATCTTGCCGCGACGGGTGTTCATCCGCTTCATGGTGAAGGTGTAGGTCGAGGCCACCAGGGAGACGTTGGTGGAGACGAGCTCGTCGACGCCCAGCGCCCCGCCGATCTCCGCCAGGCAGTCCTGCTCGCCGCAGTTGAGCAGCTGCCGGTTCTTCTCGTAGGCGATCATCTCGCGGACCTCGGACATGCCGATCACCGAGACCCGCTCGACCTTGCGCAGCTCGGTCAGCAGCGCTTGCGAGAAGGCGGCGAGAGGGCGAGCGGGGACGTCTCCACCCTGGGTCGGATCGAGGACGGCGAGCCGCAGCAGGGAAGATGTGGAGGCGGGCGATGGCGCCGGTTCGGGCGCTGCCGCGGGCTGCAGCGGCTGGGGGACCGCGGCGGACGGTGACACAGTGGGCTCGGGTGTCGTGGGCCGCTCCGCTGGGGCCGCCTTGGTGGCGGGTGGCTTCTTGGCCGCGGTGGACTTGGTGGCGCCGCTCCCGGGGGCTGCGGCGGCCAGCGCTGCGATCAGGAGGCAGGACAGCATGGGTGCCTTTCGAAAATTTCCGGGATGCTAGCACAGCAAATGCACGGGTTTAAATGGCGCGAGGCCATGGATAACGGGCTCGATCGCGCAGGGCCAGACCTGTCCGTAGAGAGCCGACTCGCCAAGGCGGGTGCACCCGCAGTCGCTTCTCGATGGTTCAAGCCGAGTCGACCCGGTCCGCCATTTCTGGGGAGCCAGCGGGCAGTTGGTGGGAAGTGATGAGCCGGGCGGGCTGTCACGCGTCTCGAGGGTGAACCCGTGCACGCCCGGGAATCGCCCAGGGCAGGGCGAGGCGGCGCCGAGTCCGTCTCTTCGCCGCTCGCGCTACGAAGTGCGGGCCAAGGCGAACTCCTCCTCGAGGGAGGGCTGCTCAGGAGTGGTCTCGGAGGTCTTCACCGCCTGCTCACCTTCGCTCTCCATGCGCAGCTGGAACAGGTGAGTCGTACGCTGCAGACGCCGGGCTTCGGCGGCCAACTCGCTGGCGGCGGAGGCGGTCTGCTCGGCGGTGGCGCTGTTGCGCTGCGTCACCTGGTCGACCTGGCCCAGGGCCTTGGTCGTCTCAGTGATGCTGTTGGATTGCTCCTGGCTGGCGTCCGCGATCTTCTTCACGATGTCGGAGGCGTGCAGGACCTCGCCCTCGATGGCCTGGAAGGACTCGGCGGTGCGATGGGCCACTGCCAGACCGTTCTCGATGCGCTTGACCGAGTCGTCGATGAGCCCGGTGGTCTCCTGGGCGGCCTTGGCGCAGCGCCCGGCGAGGTTGCGCACCTCCTCGGCGACGACGCCGAATCCCTTGCCGTGCTTGCCCGCCCGCGCCGCCTCCACCGCTGCGTTCAGGGACAGCAGGTTGGTCTGGAAGGCGATGTCGTCGATGAGCTTGACCACCTTGGCGACCTGCTTGCTCGAGCTGGTGATCCCTTCCATGGCTGTCACGAGCTGCCCCATGTCGGCGCTGCCGCGGGACGCCGAGGAGCGAGCGTTCGAGGTCAGCTGATCTGCCTTGGTCGCTTGCTGGGCGTTCTCGCGAGCTTGGGAGGCAATCTGCGTCATCGTGCTCGAGATCTCCTCCAGCGAGGCAGCCTGCTCGGTGGCTCCTTGAGACAAGGACTGGCTGGCTCCCGAGATCTCCCCTGCGCTGGCGGCCACGCGATCGGCCGCCAGCCGGGTGTGCACCAGGGCGGCATTCACGTTCTGGATCATCGCCTGCAGCGACCGACCGAGCTCGTCGCGGTCGGAGCGCAGGGGGATATCCTTGGTCCAATCACGATTCGCCAGGGCCTTGGCCACCGCCACCTCTGCCCTTTGGGCGTCGACGATTCTTCCCAGCGAGGCCTCCACCAGGCCCACCTCGTCATGGCTGCCCATGGCCACGTCGTCACGCAGATCGCCCAGGCTCACCGCATCCGCGCTCAGGGTCAGCCGCTCGAGCCGCAACGCGATGCGGCGAGCCAGTGGCAGCGCGATGCTCGCCACCAGCACGAGCAGCAGCAAGCCGCCCGCGACGCTCCACGTGGTCACCTCGCGGACGAGGGAGGCCAGGGCGGTGATGCTTCCCATGAACTCCTCCTCGGGCGCATCGACTCCCACGACCCAGTCCCAGGGCTCGAAGTAGGTCACCGCCGCCAGCCGCTCCTGAGGCGCTGCGCCCCCCGCCTTCCTACTCGGGTAGCGCAGGTGGACGACCTCGCTACCGCGCTTGGCGATCGCCTGCTCGATCATCGAGCGGAAGGGCGTGCCCCCGTTGGCGTCGTGCTCGTCCCACAGCTGCTGGCCCACGCTGGCGCCGGCTGGCGGCAGGCCATAGGTGCCGCGGTTGGCGCCGGTCCCTACCAGGGCGAAGACGTGTCCTGATTGCCCTACCTTGGTGGACTGCAGCGATTCGCGCACGAAGCCGATGCTGTCCTGCCGGACGCCGACGAAGACCATCCCCACGACCTCGCCCGAGCCATAGATGATGGGCGCGTAGCCGGTGATGTACCAGGCGTCCACCACCAGGGCCCGGCCGAAGTACTTCTCGCGCTGAAGGATCTTGGAGACCAGGGGGTTGGCGCCATCGGGGGTGCGTGCCGGGACGAAGGTCCCGATGGCCCGCGAGCCGTCCGGGCCGATGACGTTGGTCGCCACCCGCAGCATGTCTCCGGCCTCGTTCATGCGCTGGAACACGGTCACGGTGGTGCCGGTCAGGTTGCGCACCTCGTCGACGAAGGGGGTGGGGATGCGCGCGTCGCGGTTCTGCCCCGGCCAGGAGCCGCCGAGCAGCATCTTGGGGAGCTTCAAGCGCTGCTTCTGGTGCGTCACCTGGTTGACCGCGTCCCAATCGGCGTCGTCCTTGGAGAAGGTCACGCCGCCCGCGGTCGTGAGGAGGCGCTCCGCGACCCCCAGGCCCGAGGAGATCTGACGCTTGAGGGCCTCGTGAGCGGTTTGGCACACCAGCTGGGCGCTGCGGGCCGAGCGCTCAATCTCGTTGTGGGTGCTCTCCTGCAGAGTGTCCTGGAGGCGCGAGCGCAGCGAGTTCGTCCGGTTCGTCACCAGGATCAGCAGCGCTATGAGGGTGGCTACGACGGGAATGACGCTCAACGCGATGATCCGAACTCCCAGCCCGAAGCGAACGCTCGATGACATGGCACCAGTCCCGTTGCGCACGTGCGCCAGAATTGAGGGGGCCAAAGCCCCTCACCGCCTGTCCATCGGCTCGCTTTCGGGTTCTGAACAGGCCCGAAAGATCATGAGTGGCGGCGGCTGGTTGGCCGGTCGAGGGGCGAAGCGAGGGGCGACCGGCCGCCGGGCCGGCGCCTGCTCGAGCGACGACGTTCAGCGCACCAAGGCGCAGGAGTCGCGGACCTTGCTCGCATAGGGCGAGCTGGGGTTCTCATCAAGGAAGACTTCGGCCTCCTCCGCGGCCTCGGCGAGCCTGCCACGCGCGCACAGTGCGACGATGCGCGCCGCGGTCCGCTCCTCCCGAAGCGCACCCTGCGGATAGAGCCTGGCGTGCTCGTCCAGTAGCTCGAGCGTCCTGCGCGGGCTGCCTTCCTTGGCGGCGATCTGGGCCTCCCGCAAGAGCCGGAGCTCATCGGCGAGGGTGCCCTGGGCGGTCGCCGCCGGGGACGGTCCAGGCTCCTCGCTCGGTTGCGCGGCGTGGTCGGCCGTCGTCAGATCCAGGGGGGCGAAGGTCTGCGCCTTGGGACGAGCGGCTCTTGGCGCCGGGGAGGGTGCGGGCGGCGTGGCAGTCGCGGAGGTCGTCGGGCTCTCGGCTTCGGTAGCTGGGGAAGCTGCGGGGGGAGCTCGCGGTGCAGGAAGGACGGGTGACGGCAAGACCCGGGGCGCCCGGGCTTCGCCCTGCTGCTCCCGAGGATCGCTGCTGGGGCCCCACAGGGCCCAAGAGCCCAGTCCGACTCCCCCCAGGGCCACCGCGACCACGAGCTTGACGGCCCAGGACACGGGGGCGGCGCCGGGGGGCAGGGCAGAAGCGGCCGGTTCCATCGCCCGAGTGCTCGTGGCATCGGGGGCGGGCAGGGGGCCGAGGGTCGCACAGAGGGCCTGTCGCAGGCGCTCGCGATCGGCTTCGGTCGGGGCGCTCTCGCGGCGTCCCGCGTCGAGGAGCGCACGGGCTTGGGGGGAGAGCTCGCTCATCGTCGCTCCGAGTCCTGACGGGCCACCGCTTCATTGAACAGCTGCCGGGCGGCCCGCAGGCGAGAGTAGACCGTGTTCAGGTTCGCGCCCACGAGGTCGGCGATCTCCGGGGCCGTCAGCCCTTCCATGTCCGCGAGGATGAGGACCTCGCGCTTGTCCTCATCCAACGTCCGCAAGAGCCTCTCCAGCAGTCGCAGCGCTTCCGATCGGGACGCCGTGTCATGGGGGCCGGGTCGATCGTCTTTGACATCCGGAGGAAGCGTTCCGAGGTCGGCACGCTGGGAGCGCCGCCGGTGGTCTCTGGCGACCCGCAGCACGATGCCGTAGAGCCAGGTCCGCAGGGTCGACCGACCTTCGAAGTCGGCGAGGCGGCGATGCACCACCAGGAAGGCATCCTGGACGGCGTCGTCCACGCTCGATGGCGGCACGCCGAGGCGGCGCAGCGCGCTCCAGACGAAGTCGAAGTGGGTGCGGAAGACCTCCTCGAAGCACACCCCTCCCTGCGCGCCGGGTGCGCTGGCGGGCCCTTGGCTGCCGGCGCCGCGGGTGGGCCCGGCCTGGAGTGCAGGTTTCGTGATCCCTTTGTGGCAGAAGCCTCGAGAATCCGTCATCAGAAGCGCGCCTCGAGCCCACCGGCAACCCTGCCGAAGACCGGAGCGGGCCCGACCAGGCCGCCATAGGTCGCAGCACCCTCGGACGCCCCGAACGCCGGCGAGACCAGCGTGACTCCGATGTCCAGCTCAGCTCGCAGAGCGAACCAGGAAACGAGCTCCCAGCCGATGGCTGCTCCGGCGATGGCGGCCATCCAGGCCGCATGGATCGTTCGCGCCTGGGCGTCGGTCCGGCTGTCGAAGCCACGGCCCTGCAAGCGTCCACCGTCCAGGCCCACGCAGGCGCCGAGCTCGGGTGCTTCCGCGAGGGCAGTGCAGACGTGCACGCCGCCGGAGATCAGCTGGTCTTCAGCCCCTCCCTCGTCCTGAGCGAGCCAGTAGTTGCCCACCGCCTCGATCCGGGTCCGGCCGAGGAAGACACCCAGGGCGAGCCCAGGGCCTGGGCTGGGGGCGCGCAGGGTGCCGAAATCTCCCCCCACCAGCGCTCGGACAAGGAACCGTGGCGGTGTCCGCGGCGAATCTGCAGGCGCCGGCGCTGGCGGCGGCGCAGCGGCAGTCTCCACTGGTGCGGCCGGTGCCATGGCAGCGACCTCGAGGGCCAGCGCCAGAGACAGAGCTGCCGCCTGGGCGAGGCGCAAGCAGGACTCGTCTCGTAGGACTCGCCGACCCGACCCGGGGTCGGCCCCGATGGCCAGCTCCAGCTGCCACAGGCCGTTCTCGCGCTCGACGCTGCCTTGCGCCACCAAAGGCAGGCGGGGATGGCCTTCGACGGTGCTGGTGAGCAGCAGCTCGGCCTCCGCCAGCACCGCTTCGCGGTCGGGACATCCTGCCGGAGCGACCCACTCGAGGGAGAACCGGGCGGGAGCCTGGGCGAGCGCGCCTGAGGAGGGAAGGCCCGTCAGCGCGAGCAGAATACCGAGAAGCAGAAGGTGAGCGCCTATTGCGTCCAGGTGATTCATCTTCCGAGCTGGGAGAGCAGGGGATAAGCCAGGCTCGCGATCCACAAGCCGGTGGCGAGGAAGGTCGCGGACTGGGCGAGCCGGTAGGCGAAGAACTTGCGCGCGACCACGTGCGCCAGGTCGTGGATCTGGTGCGCGAAGCTCTCGAGGATCTGCTCGGGGGAGGCCTCCTGCAGGTCGTGGTGGTACTGCGACCACTCGTGGCGCTGGAGGATGTGCGCCCAGAACACCAGCCGCGCCTTCTCGCGCTTGTTGGGCGAGGCGTTGCGCGCGTAGACGACCCAGAGGCTCAAGAGGATCGCCACGGTCGCGGCGCCCAGCGCGGCGAGAGCGACCCGCGAGCCCCCGAGGGCGGCAGCTCCCGTCGTGGCCAAGATGATCGAGTTGACCAAGAGGAGCGTGTTGGCCTTGCCATCGGCAAACGTCACGAAGCCCTGGTTGTAGCTCATGACGTTGAAGGCGAGGTGGATGCGCTCGGCCAGCGGGTAGCCGGGCTCTTCGAGGCGATCGAGCGATGGGTTCATGGGTTCTCCGGGCGGCGACGATAGCAGAGAGATCGCCGGGGTTGCGCCGGGAGGGGACCGTCGCGGAGGATGTGAGGCTCCATCTGACCGGAGCCTGCACGTGCACTCGAGATTCCTCTTCGCTGTACTCCTGATGGTTGCGTTCCTCGCCGCCTGCTCGGAAGACCCTGAAGGTACCGACGCGACCACCTCGCGCCCCGGCCTCGATGCCGCGAGCCTGCTCCCCGACGCCGCCGCCGGGCCTGGGGCGGACGTCGGCGCGGCCGGCTCCGACGCCGCAGCGCAAGCGGGGTCGGATGCCGCGACACCTGCAGAGGATGCGGGTCCACCCGACGCATCCCCCACGCCAGTCGACGCCGGCGTTCCGTCGGATGCGGGCTCGCCCGCCGACGCAGGGCCCATCACGACGTGTTCGGAGATACCGGCCGCGCGCTGCATGATCAATGAAGACTGCGCGGCGAGCGAGGTCTGCAAGAGCTTCAGCGAGACACTGGAGCTGCACTGCTGCGTGGCGGGTTCGCGCGGGACGAGAGGGGTGGGCGAGCTGTGCGACAGCGATCTCCAATGTGCCTACGGTCGCTGCATCGTACGCAACGATGGTCAGGGTTTCTGCTCTGGGGCCTGCGAGATCGATCTCGAATGCCCGAACAGCACGATGAAGTGCAGCCCCTTCTTTCACTGGTGCTATCCGCGCGACGCCGGGGCGCCGCCGACCAGCTGCTCCCAGGTGAGCCTGGACCCGTGCTTCTTCAACGACAACTGCGAGACCGATCAGCGTTGCGAGAACGTCGCTACTCCGGAGGCGGAGGTGCTCTGCTGCACCGTCGGCGCGAGAGGCAATCTCGGGGTCGGCGAGCCCTGCGCCAGCGAGCTCGAGTGTAGCTACGGGCGGTGTCTTGGCGGCCTGTGCAGCGAGGCCTGCGACTTCGACGACGATCCCTGCCCGCCGGAGACGATGCTCTGCAACGACATCCGAGGCATGTGCCAGCCGCTGTGAGCGAGCCTCGCGGTGAGAAGAGTGGCCACCTGCTCCTGGTGCGGGGTCGCGCGCGGGCCTGCCGGGGCCCGAAGGTGGGCAATTGCCTATCGCCCAGCTTCTATGCGCGAAGGATGGGGCC
>JACRCT010000618.1 GCA_016218885.1 Deltaproteobacteria bacterium
CGCCGCAGCGGCCAGGGAGGCGCAAGAGGGTTCGAGCGCGCAAGCTCCACAACTGGATGTCGATCTCTCCGTCGGGCTTGAGACGGTCGCTGATGAGGGCGCCAAGACGGTCACGTTCGACTTGAGGTCCCTCGATGACGAGAAGGCGGCGGCCCTGGCTGAGGAGCCCGCCGTTCTGGGTAGTGCTGCCGAGGAGGGGCGCCCTTTGTCCTTCGACGAGAGCTCGGACCTGTCGAGCCTCTTCGCCGAGGAGGAGGCGGCGCTGCCTGCCGTGGCGCCGCGGCTCGCGGAGGAAGCTCCCCTCTCGGGTTCGGGTCCTGTCGAGGTCGACGCAGACGACATCATCGAGATCGGCTCCTCCGTCGAGACCCCCGAGCCGGCAGAGCCCGCAGCGCCGGTTTCTCTTCCCGCTCCGCGAATGGCGACTCCCGTGGGAGCGGTCTCTGGTTCCAGGAGCCATTGGCCCGTGGCCACACAGAGGGAGCCGGGCAAGCCCGCCTCAGCCCTCATCGCCAAGCCGACGGAAGAGCGAGCCCCTTCCGACCGGCTCTTCGACGCCGATGCCCTGGACGGGTTTGACCTGGGCCTGCCCAGCGAGCCTGCCGCGGGCTCGGCGATGCCTGCCCCGGCCCCGGCAGAGCCGACTTCGCCCGCCCCCGTGCTCTCCGGGCAGAGGCGTCCGGCGCCGAGCGTGAGCCAGGCCGAAAGGAGGTCTCCAGTCGAGGAGCATCGTCCCCTTTTCGCGCCAAGAACAGCTCCGCCACCCTCAGGGGCCCAGTCCTATGTCGACGCCCTCGCCCGTGTCGCGGCAGGACTGCCTCTCGAAAGTGGTATGCCCGCCGTGGCCGTCGAAAAGCTGGGGCAGACTGTGGTCAAGGTGTTGCTGGCGCGGGGCGCGATCTCCCAGGAGGAGCTGATCGGGTTGCTGGCCATTCCTGCCGACAAGCTCAGCACCGCCTTGGTCAGGATTCTGCTCGAGCGCTCCTTGGTTCGCTCCGAGGACCTGGTCACCATGTTGATGCTCCCGGCGGATAGGGTGACCGCGACCGCCCTGAAGATCTTGGTGGAGCGAGGTTCGGTGACCCCTGAGGACCTCGCCAAGGCGCTCGGCTGAGCGGGCCCTGCATGTTGCCGCTGCTGGAGATTCGGAACCTGACCACGCGGATCGTCCGCGGGCACGGGGAGACCCTCGTCGTGGATGGGGTCAGCCTCGCGCTCCAACGCGGGGCGGCGCTCGGAGTGGTCGGCGAGAGCGGATGTGGAAAGACGTTGTTGGCGCTCTCGGTCATGCGCCTCCTGCCTCCCGCCGGAGCCATCACCGGAGGCCAGATTCTTCTCGAGGGCCGCGACCTCGTCGGGCTGCCTGAGCGCGAGATGCGCGCGGTGCGGGGGCGGCGGTTGGCGATGGTCTTCCAGGCCCCGCAGGGCGCGCTCAATCCAGTGCTCAGCCTGGGGGTGCAGCTCGCCGAGGCGATCCGTCTTCACCGCGGCGGGAGCTGGCGCCAGGCGCACGAGGCCGCGGTCGAGGCGCTGCGGGCGGTGGGGCTAGCCGACGCAGGGCGGCTGGCCGAGAACCACTCCCACCAACTGTCGGGCGGGATGCGCCAGCGAGCGATGATAGCCATGGCCCTCTCCTGCAACCCCGATCTCCTCCTCGCCGACGAGCCGACGACCGCCCTCGACGCCACCGTGCAGGCGCAGATTCTCGCCTTGCTGCGGGCGCTGCGCGCCGAGCGCCGTCTGACCCTGTTCCTCATCAGCCACGATCTGACGGTGGTCTCGACGGTGTGCGACGAGGTCGCGGTCCTCTACGCGGGACAGATCGTGGAGCGCGGGCCTGCGAAGGAGCTGCTGGAGAGGCCCGTACACCCCTACACGGCTGCTCTGAGGCGGGCGTCGCTCGCCGACAAGCCCCGGCCCGCGGGCGCGAGCCGACCCCGATTGGACGCCATTCCGGGACACGTCCCGGAGGAGCGTCTAGCGGGGTGCTCCTTCGCTCCGCGCTGTCCCCGTGCCGCACCCGAATGCTGGGCCGCGCGACCGCCCTTGGCGCCTGTCGGACCTCACCGAGCCGCCGCCTGCCTGTATCCCCTTTCCGATGGCCTGCACGAGACGGCGTCATGATCGAGGCGCTCGTACGAATCGAAGGCCTGGTCGTGCAATACCCTCTGGATTCAGGAGTGTTCGCCCACTCTCGAGGGTGGGTGCGGGCGGTCGATGGCGTCTCACTCGAGATCCGCCGTGGCGAGGTCGTGGGGCTGGTCGGCGAGTCGGGCTGCGGCAAGAGCACTCTGGCTCGCGCCCTGCTCGGGCTGGTTCAGGTCGAGGCTGGAAGGATTCTTTTCGACGGCCAGGACGTGACGCGACTTGCAGGAGCGCCGATGCGCGCGCTCCGCCGCCGGATGCAGATCACCTTCCAGGATCCAGAGGGTGCGCTCGACCCGCGGATGACCGTCGATGAGGGGATCGGCGAGGCGCTGGTCATTCATCGCCTCGGGGGATCGGACTCCTCGCAGCGCGTCGGCGAGCTGCTGGAGCGAGTGGGGCTCTCTGTGGAGCTCGCGGACCGCTTCCCGCACGAGCTCTCGGGCGGACAGCGCCAACGCGTCGGGCTCGCGCGGGCGTTGGCGGTCGAGCCCGAACTGCTGGTCCTCGATGAGCCGCTGGGTGGGCTCGACGTGTCGGTGCAAGCCCACATCGTCAACCTGTTGAGCGAGCTGCAGGAGCGCTTCCGGCTCACCTATCTCTTCGTCTCCCACGACCTCCGAGCGGTGGCGCATCTGGCAGACCGGGTCGCGGTGATGTACCTGGGGCGCATCGTCGAGCTGGGACCGGTCGGGGCTGTATTCGAGCTCCCGCATCATCCCTACACGCGGGCGCTGCTTGCAGCCTCCCTGAACCCCGGTTGCGATGTCGGGCTGGTGGAAGGCGAGCCGCCTAGCCCTGTTTCGCCTCCCCCGGGGTGTCCTTTTCACCCGCGCTGCCCCGAATCCATCGACCGCTGCTGCGTGCAGGCGCCCACAAGCATCCGGGTGGGCGAAGGCCATGAAGCCTCGTGTCATCTGTGCGAGGGTGGGGTCGCAGGGAGGGTCGCGTGATGAATCGGATGGCAACTCCCTTCTGGCTCTCTCACCATTGGCCTTCGGAGCTTCATCGCTGCGTGCCGCTACTCGGCCTCCACGTGTGTGCGCGATGTCTCACTCTGTACCCAGCCATGCTCGCCGGGATCGCGGTGCAGATCGGCATCCGCGCTCCGCTTCATTGGTCCGCCGATCCCTGGGTCGCCTTCCTGCTTCCCTTGCCGGCGCTGGTCGACTGGGCCAGGGGCAGGCTGAACCCGGCCACGGGTTCACACCTCTCGCGGATGCTCACCGGGGCACTTCTCGGCTTGGGCCTCTCCCGGACGCTCTTCCTGCATTTCGTGGAGCCGGGTTTCCCGTTGGCAATGGCCCAGCTGGGGGCGCTGGCAGCGGTCTTCGCGACAGTGGAGGCCTGGGCTCGCCTGTGTCGCAAGAAGACAGATCCAAACGGCGCCCCGGACGTTCCACCCCTCGACCGGGAAGGTCGGTGAGACCCTGAAGGCAGCAGAAGGAGCCAGTTGGGGTAGCATGCAGGCCGATGGCAGGGCCAAACCGACCACGGACCCGGGATAGACAGTGGTTGAGAGCGTCGCCGACGAGACGTTGATGCTCGCCTTCAAGGTTGGGGACGCACGCGCTTTCGAGCAGCTCGTGCGCCGCCACCGGGGAGCGGTCTTCAACTTCTTGCTGCGGCTCTCGGGCAACCGGCAGCGGGCCGAAGACCTGCTGCAGGAGACCTGGCTGAAGGTTGTGCGCAGCGCTGGCACCTACGAGGCGAGGGCGAAGTTCACGACTTGGGTCTACACGATCGCGCGGAATCTCTGCATGGACGCGATGCGCAAAGATGCCTACCGCAAGGCCGAAAGCCTGGACGCCGCAACGGGCGACGGCGAGGACGAGCGGACCCTGGCAGAGAAGGTGCCCACCTCGGAAGCTGCACCGGACCGGGCGGCGCATGCGGCGGCGCTGAGGCCAGCGCTCGAGAAGGCGCTGCGCAAGCTCCCTTCGGAGCAGCGGGAGGTGTTCCTGCTGCGCGAGTACCACGGGGTGCAGTTCAAGGAC
>JACRCT010000581.1 GCA_016218885.1 Deltaproteobacteria bacterium
AGGTGATCGAGGCGGCGCTGGCCCAGCCGGGCTTCAGCGCCGACGAGCCGGTCAAGACCATCACCGTCGGCTTCGGACGCAACGCGGTGCTGGGCGTGGCGGGCAAGGTCGTCGAGGCGGTGAAGAGCGGCGCCCTCAAGCACTTCTTCCTGGTGGGCGGCTGCGACGGCGCCAAGACGGGGCGCAACTACTACACCGAGTTCGCCGAGGCGGTCCCCAAGGACTGCGTGGTCCTCACCCTGGCCTGCGGCAAGTACCGCTTCAACAAGCTCGACTTCGGCGACATCGGGGGCATCCCGCGGCTGCTCGACATCGGCCAGTGCAACGACGCCTACTCGGCCATCCAGATCGCCGTGGCCCTCTCCAAGGCCTTCAACACCGACGTGAACAGCCTGCCGCTGTCGATGATCCTCTCCTGGTACGAGCAGAAGGCGGTGGCCATCCTGCTCACGCTGCTGCACCTGGGCATCAAGAACATCCGCCTTGGGCCCAGCCTCCCGGCGTTCGTCAGCCCGGCCGCGCTCAACATCCTGGTGGAGAAGTTCGGCATCAAGCCCATCACCACCGCCCAGGCGGACCTGAAGGCGTGCCTGGGAAGGTGAGCGGGAGGGCGGCTCGCTGGGAAGCAAGGAGCCTCGAGCAGGTCGACAGCCGGGGGTCGAGACCCTCGGCCAGATGCTCAGCCCGGCGCTGCGGAGGTCGCAGCGCCGGGCTTCTTTTGCCTTCGCTTCGTGCCGTCAGGGCAGCCGGCACACCGCGCCGACTACAGCTCGACGTAGGTCTTGGGCGCCATGTTGCTCTCCATGGTCCAGACCATCGCCCGGCCGTGGCGCAGCAGGTAGGGAGCGAGCACGCCGGCCCCGTGGGCCTCCACCACCGGCTTGAGGAATGGGAGCTTCTCCAGCACGAGCTCCATCGTCTTCGGGTCCTCCTGCAGCTCGACCCGGCCCGTGATGCGGACCTGGGTTCGGCTGCGCGGGTCGAAGAAGCACAGCTCCACCTTCGGATTGGCGGCGATCTGCTTGTAGAGGTCCTTGGCCTTGCCGGTGTTGAAGAGGATGCCCTCCTCGTTGGCGCGCAAGGTCATCACCGTTCGGACGCGGGCCTGATCGCCCTCCGTGGTGGCAAGAGCACACATCGGGTTCTCGTTGACGAGGGCCAGGATCTGTCCGCGGTCCATTCGGTCTTCTCCCAAGAGCAAGAGATCGGCGAGTCGCACTGCCGTCGAGTGGCTGACGGGTCTTGGGAACTCTGGCACGCGCTCGGGGAGATACCCAGCGGTGAGTAGCTGGCCCCCGCCCCACCTATTGGCGAGGCCCGCTGCTGCCAAATTGCCGCAGGTCCCTCTGGCCAGGTCGTAACCTGGCGTCCTGACTGATGTTTCTCGGTGCGTCCTGCGGGCAAGCAGCTTGCGTTGCCCGGCGACGCGGGTTGAGAGGCAACATCCTTGTCTGTTAGCGTCCGCGGCCCATCAAGAACGGAGAACGAGATGTCCAAGCGCTTCCACGTGGCGATCCTCGGTGCAACCGGCGTCGTAGGCCGGGAGTTCATCCGCTGCCTCGAGGAGCGGGAGTTCCCGGTGGAGAAGCTGACCCTGCTCGCCAGCCCGCGCAGCGAGGGCGAGATGCTCGAGTTCAAGGACGAGGAGCTCCCCGTTCGCGCGGTCAAGGCCGAGCACTTCCAGGGCGTGCAGATTGCCCTGTTCTCGCCTGGCGCCTCGGTCAGCCGCGAGTGGGCGCCGGTGGCCGCCAAGGCCGGGGCCATGGTCATCGACAACTCCAGCGCCTTCCGCATGGAGGCCGACGTCCCGCTCATCGTGCCCGAGGTCAACCCCGACGCGGTGGCGATGGCCAGGAGCCGCAGCATCATCGCCAATCCCAACTGCTCGACCATCCAGATGGTGGTGGCGCTCAAGCCGCTGCACGACGCGGCCAACATCCTGCGCGTCGTCGTCTCGACCTACCAGTCGGTCTCCGGCAAGGGCCAGAAGGGCATCGCTGAGTTGGAGAAGCAGACCGGCGACCTGATGAACGCGCGCGAGGTCGAGCCCCTGGCGTTCCCGCACCGCATCGCCTTCAACGTGCTGCCGCACATCGATGATTTCACCGAGAACGGCTACACGAAGGAGGAGATGAAGATGGTCAACGAGACCCGCAAGATCCTGGGCGTGCCCGATCTGCGGGTCAGCGCCACGACGGTGCGCGTCCCGGTGTTCTTTGGGCACAGCGAGGCCATCAACATCACCACCGAGAGAAAGCTCACCGCCGAGCAGGCGCGCGAGCTGCTGCGCAAGGCTCCGGGCGTGAAGGTCCTCGACGATCCGAAGGCCAACGTCTACCCGATGCCCATGCTCGCCGCCGGCGACGACGCCACCCATGTCGGACGCATCCGCGAGGACATCAGCCAGATGAACGGGTTGGATCTGTTCGTCTGTGCCGACAACCTGCGCAAGGGCGCCGCGCTCAACGCCGTGCAGATCGCCGAGCTGCTCGTGCAGCGCGCACTGGTCTAGCGTCCTCCAGTCCCGTCCACGAGCATCGTTGCGGCCGGCATGGTGACTCGGCCGAGGTGGGTCGGCGCCGCTCCAACGACCGGGGTGGCCTCTTCCTCGTTGGCGCTGCCGCGTGCCCTTCATACTCCTAGCCAGGTTCCAATCCGGCACCCCAGGGGGCGCTTTCTTCCTGGTACCTGCTGTTGTCTCAAGTTCCCGCCATCGCTGGGGAATCCGGGCTCGTGGAGGGTGTCCCAATCCGCTTTGGCTCGAAAACGAGGCTCAAGATCGGCGCAAGGCGTGACGACCACTGGAGTTGGATAAGCATGATCACCAGTCCCGAGAACGCCATGTACTCACTGGCAGACCTCGAGCTCTCCCACGCGATGCTGATAGGCGCGGCAATGCGGCGCCTTGGGCAGGGTGCGGAGACGCTCGAATCAGTGGCGCAGACAGCGGCCCGGTTCTTCTGCGATCAGCTGCGAGACGAGCAGGGGGAGCGCTCGGCCTGTGTTCTGGCGCGCTGCTTCAAGACGCACCGCTATGGCCTGCTTCCCCCTGAGCTCAAGGTCGCCGCCGAGGCGGAACTCCCCGGGCAGGTCCTCGACCCCCAGACGCGGGCCGTGGCTCTGCTCGGTACCTGGGGCGATCTGCCCGCGTGGTGCGCGCGGCGTGAGTCGGTCGGTCGCCAGGCCATCCCCATCATCGATGCTCGGATGCTGGACCGCATGCCCATGCTGCGAGAGCTCTTCCGCGCCAGCGGGCTCGACTGGAGCTCCTTTGTCCGCGGCGAATCGTCGACCCCGAGGAAGGGCTTCGAGGTCTTCCTCGTGGCCGATGCCGACGGCAGCCCGATCATTCCTGCTCAGGAGCAGTTCGTCCGGTCCCATGGCGTGAAGTCGGCGGTGGGGTTCAGCTTCTTGCTCCCGACCCAGGAGATCTTCGCGGTCGTCCTCTTCACCCGGGTCCGCGTCGATGCAGGCATCGCCGACTTGTTCCAGACGCTCGCCCTGAGCCTGAAGCTGGCGGTGCTCCCGCTGGTCTCGGCACCGACCTTCGAGGGCATGGGGCCGGACCCCGCGCTCGACGTCCAGGACAAGATCCTCAGCGCTCAGAATGCCACCCTGCAGGAGCTGCTGGCGGTCCACGAGGAGCAAGCCCGGACGCACTTGGAGCTGATTGGCGCCCAGAAGCGAGCCCTCGACCAACGCGCCCGCGAAGCCGCCGCGGCCAACAAGGCCCTGGAGCGGATCAACGCCGAGCAGAACCTCGTCCTCGAGAGCAGCACCCTGGGCATCGCGCTGGTGCGCAAGCGCCATTTCCAGTGGGCCAACCGGCGGCTCGAGGAGCTCCTGGGCATCCCCCTCGCGCGGATCCAGGGCGCGTCGACCCGCATCCTCTACCCCTCCTACGAGGTCTACGAGGAGCTGAGCCGCGCAGCCTACGCGCTCCTTGCCCAGGGCCTGCGCTCGGAGCACACGCTGCAGCTGCGCCGCCGCGACGGGACCCTCTTCTGGTGCCGGTTCATCGGCAAGGCGCTGGACAGCGCCGACCCCGAGGCAGGCTCCATCTGGATGTTCGAGGACATCACCGAGGCCAAGCGCGCCGAGCAGGAGCGGCAGATGATGGAGGTGCAGCTGCGGCAGGCCCAGAAGCTGGAATCGGTGGGGCGCCTGGCGGCGGGGGTGGCCCACGAGATCAACACGCCCATCCAGTTCGTGAGCGACAACGTGCACTTCGTCAAGGGCGCGGTCGGCGACTTGGAAGGGCTGCTCGACCACTGCCGCTCGCTCGCTCTGCGTTCCGGGGAGAACGCGGCGACCCAGTTGGCGGCGGCCGAGGAGGCTGCAGACCTGAGCTTCCTGCGCGAGAACATCCCCAAGGCGCTGGAGAGCTCGCTCGAGGGGTTGAGCCGGGTGGCCACGATCGTCGGGTCGATGAAGGAGTTCGCGCACCCGGACCAGAAGGAGATGGCGCCCGTGGACCTCAACCAGGCGATCCGCAGCACGCTGACGATCGCCCACAACGAATACAAGTACGTCGCCGACGTGGACACCGACTTCGGGGAGCTTCCGCTGGTGGTCTGCCACGGGGGCGAGGTGAACCAGGCCGTGCTGAACATCGTGGTGAACGCGGCCCACGCCGTGGCGGACGTGGTGCAGGGTACCGACAACAAAGGGCGGATCGGTCTCGCCACCCGGCGCGAGGGGGAGTCGGTGGTGGTGCGCATCTCGGACACCGGGACAGGCATCCCCGAAGGTATCCGCGACCAGGTCTTCGACCCCTTCTTCACCACCAAGGAGGTGGGCAGGGGAACCGGCCAGGGGCTCTCCATCGCCCGCTCCATCATCGCGGACAAGCACGGCGGCGAGCTCACCTTCGAGACCGAGGTGGGCAAAGGCACGACCTTCATCATCCGCTTGCCGCTCGAGGGCCGAAAAGCCGCGCCAGCTCCCGCGTTGCGGTGACGCGGCCCGTGCGGTGACGGGACGGCCCAGGGTCGCGACCGGGCCCAGAGCGTGGTATGCACCCTGAGCGAAGCGAGGAAAGCCGTGAGGTCCTCGCGCCCAGCGGAGGGGCACCCCATGCGAAGCCTGATGAGCTGGTCCGTAGCGCTCCTGGTGGCGGCTGCCGGCTGCGGCGACCCGGAAGAGGGCGACTACTGCGAGTACAGCTGGCCTCGCTGCAAGGACGACCACACCGCGCTCTTCTGCGACACCAACGTCTATCGCGCGCTGAGCTGCCCCGGTGCCAAGGGTTGCCGCGCGGACACCGTGAGTGGGCAGCACGTCATGGCCTGTGACATCACCGGCACCGTCGCCGGTGACCAGTGCACCTCCGACTACATGGGCTTCGTCATCTGCCGCTCTGCCTACGCCGCCATTCGGTGCAACGGGATCACCTGGGCCAACCTGGAGTGCCCGGAGGGGACCTGCGAGGACGGGACGTTCAAGGTTGGAGGGATGTCCAGCCGCGGAAGCTGCGAGTGAGCCGTCTCTGACCCGGCAAAGCCGGAACCCACGAAGGTTGCCGGGGCTTCAGGCTCCAGACCGCAGGCTTCAGGTCAAGCAGTGCCTGGAGTCTGAAGTCTGGAGCCCCAAGTCCCTGCATCGAGCGGGAAGCATCGCTTTCGGCCGCAGGTTGGACGACACCGGGACAGTCGTTCCCGGCGGCCGGGGCTGCTGCTAGGCTGCCCGCCTCGCGCGCCGGGGATCAGGCGCTCACTGCTTCAAGGGGAAAGACGAATGGCCGACGGCAACTTCATCTACACGACTCAGAACCTCACGCGCGTCCACCCGCCGGACAAGGTCGTCATCAAGGACCTGTCGCTGTGCTTCTTCTTCGGCGCCAAGATCGGCGTCATCGGCGGCAACGGCGCCGGCAAGAGCTCGCTGTTGCGGATCATGGCAGGGGAGGACACCGAGTTTCAGGGCCACGCCGGCTCCGCCGATGGCATCAAGATCGGCTACCTCTCGCAGGAGCCGCAGCTCGACCCGGACAAGACCGTCTTCGAGAACGTGATGGAGGGCGTCAAGGAGACCAAAGCCCTTCTCACCCGCTTCGAGGAGATCAACGCCCGCTTCGGCGAGGGCCCGGACGCCGACGAGATGGAGAAGCTGCTGGCCGAGCAGGCCAAGGTGCAGGACGCCATCGACGCCGCCAACGCCTGGGAGCTCGACCGCACCATCGAGCGGGCCATGGACGCGCTGCGCTGCCCGCCCGGGGACCAGGACGTGAAGACGCTCTCCGGCGGCGAGCGGCGCCGGGTGGCCCTGTGCAAGGTGCTGCTGGAGCGGCCCGACCTGCTCCTGCTCGACGAGCCCACCAACCACCTCGACGCCGAGTCCGTCGCGTGGCTGGAGCACCACCTGCAGCAGTACCCCGGCACCGTCATCGCCATCACCCACGACCGCTACTTCCTCGACGAGGTGGCCGAGTGGATCCTCGAGCTCGACCGGGGAGTGGGCTACCCGTACAAGGGCAACTACTCGGGCTGGCTGGAGCAGAAGAAGAAGCGCCTGGAGCTGGAGGAGAAGACCGAGAGCGCGCGCCAGCGCACCCTGGCCCATGAGCTGGAGTGGATCCGCCTGGCGCCGCGGGCACGGCAGGCCAAGGGCAAGGCGCGCCTGGCAGCCTACGAGAAGCTGCTCGCCGAGAAGTCCGAGGCGCGCGAGTCCAACGCGGAGATCAACATCCCCCCCGGGCCGCGGCTGGGCGACAACGTGGTGGTCGCCGAGGGCATCAGCAAGGGCTTCGGCGACAAGCTGCTCATCGACGACTTCAGCTTCCGCCTGCCCCCGGGTGGCATCGTGGGGGTCATCGGCCCCAACGGCGCCGGCAAGACCACCCTGTTCAAGATGATCACCGGGCAGGAGAAGCCGGACAAAGGCAAGTTCATGGTCGGCCCCACGGTGAAGCTGGCCTACGTCGACCAGAGCCGTGACGATCTCGAGCCCTCCATGACCATCTTCGAGCACGTCTGCGAGAAGGCCGACTTCGTGGAGGTCGGCAAGGTGAAGATGCCCAGCCGCGCCTGGCTGGGAGGGTTCGGCTTCAAGGGAGCGGACCAGCAGAAGCGCCTCGAGTTCCTCTCCGGCGGCGAGCGCAACCGCGTCCATCTGGCGAAGGTGCTCAAGAGCGCCGGCAACGTGCTGCTGCTCGACGAGCCCACCAACGACCTGGACGTCGACACCCTGCGCGCCCTCGAGGACGCGCTGCTCGAGTTCCCCGGCTGCGCGGTGGTCATCAGCCACGACCGCTGGTTTCTGGACCGCATCGCGACCCATATCCTGGCCTTCGAGGGCGACTCCAAGGTCGTGTGGTTCGAGGGCAACTACCAGGACTACGAGGCCGACCGGAAGCGCCGCCTGGGCGCCGACGCCGAGATCCCCCACCGCATCAAGTACAAGAAGCTCCTCGTGGGCTGAGGAGCCGCGCAAGATTAGCGACTCCATCTCGGCGCCTCGCCGCCGAGAGTTGGAGTGCTCACTTCCGCGCGAGGCCTTCAGGCCAGCGGCCGCCGAGGGCCGCAGATGAGCATTGGGCGCCGCTGCTGGTCGGCGAGCCCCTGCGCGTCGGTGTGCCGCTAGCGGTTGGTCGCCGGCGGACCAGCGCGGGGGCACGCCATGCTCCGACGACCTTCCCGCTTCCGGCCACAGAAGCCCTCCCCCCGCACGACCGTCGCGGGAGGAGAGGTTTCGGCTCAAGGCCGCTTCACGTTTCGCCTTTGAATTGGGACCGGGCTGCTACTGCGCGACGCGATCGGAGGTCCGGCGGGTGCGGCGCACCAGCGCCAGCAGCATCAGGAAGAGCGCTCCGGTCTCTCCACCGCCGCCGACGCTGCAGCCACACCCGTCGTTGATGCCGGGGTCCGTTCCGGCCCCGCTATCCTTGGCCACCCCGGGGGCCGCGCCGTCCGAGGCGTAGCCTGCACCATCGGCGAGCGCCGCATCTGCCGTGCCGCCATTGCTCGCATCGTCGGCGCCGGCTCCATCTGCCGTTTCCGCGTCGGGCTCGGCCCCTGCCGCGTCGCTGCCTGCCACCGTCGAACCGGCGTCGAGGCGGGGCCCGGAAGTCGGGTCCAGCGGATCGGTGCCGTTCTCTACTTCCTCGCCGTCGGTGAGCTCGTCCCCGTCGGTGTCCGGATTGCCGGGATCGGTTCCCTGCGCGCGCTCGTCCACGTCCGCCAGGCCGTCGCCGTCGTCGTCCCGAGTCGACACCACATGCAGGACCCAGCTCTGATTGGAAGGTCTGCTGAAGGCGCGTGAGCCTCCGCCGGAAACGGTGGTCGTCGCGGTGAAGGCGCCGGTGCGCGGGTCATAGAAGCGGGCCGCCGCCTCACCTTGAACCTGGGCGAGGTTGACCGTGACCGAGGACTGGCTGGCGGGGAGGTAGACGACGTATTCGAGGCCTGGCGTGGCCAGACACTTCGCCTCTCCATTGACGAGGCTGTCGTCAGGGCGCATGTGGTCGAGGCTGTGCAGCTCGTGGTTGAAGAAGCGCCCGGCGATGCCCACATACTTGCGACCGCGGTCCGATTGCGGATCGAGCCCCTGCGACGAAGCGGTCCTCGGGTCCCAGGCCATGACGCCCGGAGAGCGCGAGTCGTTGTGGAGCAGGTAGTGCACGCCGCTGACGGCTCGAGCCCAGACCTCCTCTCGCACGTCGCCGTGCTCATAGGGTTCGCCTTCGGTCTTCATGGTCGGGGTGGCGCCGAACGGGGGGACTCCGGGATTGGTGACCCGGAAGCTGGCTTGGGCTGAGCGGTCAGCCCAGACCATTCCGCGGCTCATGAAGAAGCTGCGGAAGTGGCCCTCCATGTTGGTGTCGTTCTCGTAGCTCCACTCGTCGCGGAAGTCGAACCAGACGTTGCCGCAGGCGGAGGCCTCCTCGATGAGCTTGAGGGCGAAGCGCTCCCACAGCCACTGGGTCTTGCGACGGGCCGGCCAGCTGTCGCTCCAGGTCTCGGCGTGGATCTCCGTCCCCGGGGAGTCGATGTGGGTGATGTCGCCGAGGGTGGCGGCCGGGCCCCCGTTGCGCGTGGCGAAGGGGTGGTACTTGAAGTCCTCGGAGTCCTTGGGCCAGCCGAAGAAGACGGTGATCCCCAGGAGCATCTGGTGGCTCGCGAGCCGACCGCAGAGGTCCCTCAGGCGCGGCCAGTAGTGCTGGTCGGGGTCGGTGCCCTCGTTGAAGCTCATCAGGTCCCACTGCTTGCCGCCGTCATAGGCGTTGACCCCCGAGCTCTTTCGCGCCCATGGGGTGATGCCAGGATAGACGTAGCCCCACCGGTCCTCGACGTGGCTCCCGTCGAGCTTCTGCCGTGGCGGGACGAATGCCCAGACGTGTGCGCCGGGATGCCCCTCCGCCGCCAAGGCGTCCACCCAGGCGCGATAGTTGAGCCCCAGGTTCTGCATCACGCACTGCGTACCGCTGTCACAGAGCACCATTCGGGTCTTTCGCCCCTGACGGAAGTAGTGCCCCGAGGCGCTGATGCCGAAGCCCTCGGCGGGAGGCGGCTGGGTGCCCGCATCTGGAGGCGGCAAGGTGCCCGCGTCCGTCCCCGGGCCAAGACCGGCGTTCGCCCCAGCATCGTGGTTGAGCTCGGCCTCAGCGGCGGTCAGTGCTCGGTCGTAGATCCTCAGGCGGTCGAACCTGCTGTCGATGTAGCGCGGCTCGGAGTCGCGGTGCGAATGGCTCAGCCGAATGTCCGAGGCGCTGACCGCATAGGGACCGGAGTAGGTGCCGTCGAAGACCAATTGGAGTTCCGACGCCGAAGCCATGGCCTGATACATCTTCACCCGCTTCTGGACCGAATCGTGGGTGACGACCACGTGATAGGGGGTGTTCATCGAGACGCCCGTCGTAGGCAGCGCGTAATGGTCGGGCGGTGCGGCCGAGCTTCGAGTCCCGACCGCGGGAGGATCCCAGACGGCGGTCGAGCCGTTGATGCGCATCCCGAGCTTGGTGCCCTCGCGCATGAAGAACTCGGGGCCAGTTCCCCCCAGATCGCTGGCGCCGCTGAACACCCGCCCGGCCGTGTGCTCTCCCGCATTCTTGATTTGGAACCACAGCTCCACCGTCCAGCTTCCGGCGAGGAGGCTGCCTCGCGGAATGGAGGTCCAGCCGAAGCTGGAGGATTCGATCAGGTGCAGCATCCCCGACTCCCATGCATGATCCCCATGCACGATCGCGTCGTGGCCTCGTCCCGAGATGTCGGCGACGTCGGTGCCGCTTGATTCGTTGAAGGTCAGATCCGCACCCAGGTCCTCGCTCACCTGCGCCACGACTGCTTGTGGCGCCAGCGCCACGCAGGCGGTGAGAGCGCTCGCCACGAAGATTCTTCGCCCTGTCTGACGGCGGATGGATCCCATGAAAGGCCTCCAGAGCTTGGACCAGCACGATGAGCGTGGATTTCTTCACATTCAGGTATCGACTGCAAGCGGGTGCCGCGCGGCCAGACGGTTCCGCGAGGGCACAGCATCAGAATTCCATTGTGGCCGTTGATACCGAATCACGGCGATGCACGAACTTGAACACCACGACTCTCACGGCGCTCGAAAAGCGAATGGAGCGACGAATGGCCCGGCCGGAAGAATGACGACCGCTTCGCAGGCGCCTTCGGAATGAGGGAGGGCAGCGTCCATGGGGGTCTCGTTCCGGAGGAGGGCCAGTCCAGCCTGAAGCTGGGCCTCAGGCGGCTGTCCACCAACCGAACGTTGTATTGGGCCGACCACTGTTTGGATTGCGCTGGGCCGCGCTCCTCGCCATCCTCACCGGCATGCGAACCCTCATTCCTGCCCTCGTCCTTGGTCTTTCGGTGGCCGTCGCCGCCTCCCCCGCTGCTGCCCAGGAGCTCGTCGAGCCCTCGACCGAGGTGAAATTCGAGAAGAGCCCCGTCATCGATGGCAAGCCCTTCCTGTGTCTGGGCACGGGCGTGCGCAAGAAGGCGATCTTCAAGGTCTACGCCATCGTCTACTGCGTCGAGGAGGCGGCGGGCCAGGCCGAGATCCAGAAGTACTTCGCAGAGGGAGCGGGCAAGGCCCACGCGCCGAGCCAGGGAAAGCAGCTCGCCGAGAAGCTCGCCGACGATCCCGGCTTCTTCCGAGCGCTGATGGCCATGAAGATCGAGAAGGCGGCGCAGCTGGTCTTCGTGCGCGATGTCGGCAAGGACAAGATGAAGGAGGCCTTCGAGGAGAGCCTCACCAGGAGCCTGGGCAAGGACGAGAAGCCGCGCATCGAGAGCTTCGTGAACCTGCTCGATCGCGACCTCAAGAGGGGCGACAGGATGATCCTGCAGACCGGGCCCGACGGGCGGATTCGAGTGGGGCACTCCGGCGAGCCGAAGAGCGTCCAGGACCCGGTCCTCGCCGCGGCGGTGTGGCAGCCCTACCTGGGCGAGGACAGCGTGGCGCCTTCGCTCAGGAAGTCGGTGGCGGCGACCGTGGCGGCGATGCGCCCATAGCCCGCGGGTCAGCGCTGCTGGCGCCGCGGCGCGGGGCGTGGGGATCCGTCACTCCGGCCTTCGAGTCTCTGGCACAATGCTCGCCATGCGCGACGTCCCGACCTCGGCCGAGTACCGCTTCCCCTGCAAGGTCTACTACGAGGACACCGACTGCATGGGCGTGGTCTACCACGCCAACTACCTCAAGTATTTCGAGCGGGCGCGCACCGAGTTCCTGGCCGCGCGCGGCATCAGCGTGGCCGCCCTCGGAGAGCAGGGAACGCTGTTCGTGGTCTACCGCATCGAGATGACCTTCAAGTCTCCCGCCCGCCTCGGCGATGAGCTGGAGGTGGTCTCCCGCGCCCGCCTCACCTCGCCCTACCGCGTCACGTTCGACCAGCGCATCGAGTGCTCCGCCCGCTCCCCCAAGCCTCTGATCGTCGGCGAGGTGGAAATCGTCTGCATCGACCCGCAGGGCGGGCTGAAGGCCATCCCCGACCTGGGGCTCTAGCTTCGCGCGCCGAGAGCCCTGCCGGGTTCGGGGTCCGGCGACCGGTGTCAGAGCCGGGAGCCTCAGCGACCGATCCTTCTGTCCTTCCGAGACCCCCAGGCCGGTCTCGAGCGGGCACCCCGGTGACCGAGCTCGCTCCGCGACTCATCAGCCGCTCTGCCCTGGCCCGCTCCCAGCTCTCGCGTGACCCACAAGCCCAACGCTGCTCCAAGGCCACCTGGAAAGGGTGCGCCTCCGGCGCGTCGGGCGCCCGGCTTGACATCGTGTCGTGACAACACCAATATGGTGTCGACACCACACCAAGCCGCTTGGGGCGGCCTGGCTCGACTCGGAGGCGCGCATGTTCGGCATCGAGTACCTGAAGGCCACTCCCACGACCTACGTGCTGCATTACAAGGGCGGGCGGGCGAAGCGCGAGGGCGCCGGGCTCTCGTTCTTCTACTACGGGCCCACCTCCACCGTGGTGGCGGTTCCCCTGGCGACCGCCGACGTCCCGTTCGTGTTCAACGAGTTCACCCGCGACTTCCAGGAGCTGACCGTGCAGGGCCAGCTCACCTATCGGGTCAGCGACCCGAAGAAGCTCGCCGGGTTGCTCGACTTCAGCGTCGATGCTCGGGGCAAGCACCGCTCCGAGGACCCCGCTAAGCTCGAGGAGCGGCTGGTGCAGGCCACTCAGGTCCTGGCCGCGGGTGTGGTGGCCCGGCTCACCCTGCGCGAGGCGCTGGGGGCCTGTGACGCCCTGGTCGCCGAGGTGAGCGCGGGGCTGCGCAAGGCGGAGGCGGTCTCGATGCTGGGGATCGAGCCGCTGGGCCTGTCCATCCTCTCCATCCGGGCGAACCCGGAGATGGCGCGCGCTCTCGAGGCCGAGGCCCGCGAGAGCCTGCAGCGGGAGGCCGACGAGGCCATCTACGCCCGCCGCAACGCCGCGGTGGAGCAGGAGCGCACCATCAAGGAGAGCGAGCTCAACACCGAGATCGCGGTGGAGCAGAAGAAGCGCGAGATCCGCGAGAAGCAGATGGCCGCGGAGATCGCGGTCGAGGAGCAGCGCACCGCCCTCGTCGCCAAGCGCGCCGAGAACGAGAAGCGCGACGCCGACACCCGCGCCTATGCCATCGAGGCCACGCTCAAGCCGCTGCGCGAGGCCGACTGGAAGACCCTGATGGCGGTGGCGGCTCACGGCGGCGACCCGAAGATGATGATCGCCCTCGCGTTCCGAGAGATGGCCGAGAACGCCACCAAGATCGGCGAGCTCAACATCAGCCCCGACCTGCTCAAGTCGCTGTTGGCCAAGTGAGCCAGCCATGTTCGAGAAGCTCGTTCTCGTGACGCGAAAGACCCGGCTGCAGCAGCTGATCGAGCGCTTCAACAGCCGGGCGCAGGCGAAGTTCTACATCGAGCACGCGGGCGGCGACTTCGGCGACTACCTGCACGAGGACGAGGTCTACTCCCGCTCGCTCGAGGCCTTGCATCGTGGGCTCGACCTGGGGTTGAAGGTCCAGCAGATCGAGCGCGCCATCGTGCCCACCTTCCTCTTCACCGAGAAGGACCTGGTGGTGGCCGTGGGCCAGGACGGGCTGGTCGCCAACGTAGCCAAGTACGCCGGCGCCCAGCCCATCGTGGCCGTCAACCCCGACCCCGAGCGCTTTGACGGCGTGCTCCTGCCCTTCCAGACGCCGCAGGCGCCCGGCGCGGTGACCCGTGTGCTCGAGGGCAAGGCCCGCTTCCGCCAGGTCACGCTGGCCGAGGCCCGGTTGGGGGACGGGCAGCGCCTCCTGGGCTTCAATGACCTGTTCGTCGGGGCCCGCTCCCACGTCTCGGCGCGCTACCGGATAGGCCTCGGTGAGCGCCAGGAGCCCCAGTCCTCGAGCGGGGTCCTGGTCTCCACTGGGGCCGGCTCCACCGGCTGGCTCTCGTCGGTCTTCAACATGGCTGCGGAGATCGCCTCCTTCACCGGCGGCAAGGCTGGAGCCCCGGTGCGCCTGGACTGGGAAGACCCCCGATTGGTCTTCGTGGTCCGCGAGCCCTTCTCCAGCAGGCACTCGCAGGCGGGGCTGGTGGCCGGAGTGCTCAAGGCTGGCGAGGCGCTGCGGCTCGAGTCGCAGATGCCCTCCGGCGGAGTCATCTTCTCCGACGGAGTGGAGAGCGACGCCCTGGCCTTCAACTCGGGGGCGATCGCCAGCATCGGGGCCGCGGCGCAGGGCACCCGGCTCGTGGTCGGCTAGGCTTCGTCGAGCTTCGCCGCCCTACGGCCCCCGCGCCTCGGTGAAGAGCAGCCGAGTACCGTCAGGAGCGAGGGCGAGACGCCTGCCGATGGCCCAGCCGAACCCGATGGTGCCGAGCGCCTCGGGGCCTCCTGCGGCGGGCGCGACCGGGTCCTCGACGATGGCGAGCTCCTCTCGGCGTGCCCGCACCTCGTCGCCGAGCGCGAACCTCGCGGCGACTCGGGGTGGCTCGCCTTGGGCGGGGGCCAAGAGCCGATGACCTAGCCGATGAGCGACCCTCGGCGAGACCATGCTCGCCCCTGCGCCGAGATCGAGCTGGAAGAGCCCCGCGACCTCCCTCCCCAGCCGACCACGAGCGAAGAGGCGCCCGTCGCTCCACTGGAGCGGCTCGACATGGGTCAACTCTCCGGCGAGGTCCCGCCAGCCAGCCTCATCGAGGTCGCGGTACACAGACAGCGCCAGCGCGCGCCCATCGAGCTCGACCAGCAGGCCCTTGAAGGCGTCCTGCAGCGAGAGGATCCCCGCGACCTTGAGCTCGGCCGGAAGGTCGGTGACGTTGGCGACCACGCCGCTAACCACGATCCCGCCGAACGATAGCTGGTCCAGGAAGGCGGGGAAGTAGGCGAGGTTGCCTCCGGTGCGGGGGTGCTCCTTGAGATAGGGGATGCCCTGGCGCTCGCAGAAGGACCTGTCCAGCACGGTGAGGGAGGCGCCGCTGTCGACGATGAAGTCCGCCGGCGGTCCCCCGTTCACCGAGAGCGGGACCATGGGCAGCGGTATCCGGGTGAGGAGCTCGACGCGGGCACGCCGCTCTCCAGAGACCTCCCGGGGCCGGCGTGAAGCCAGCCGAGTGAGGGACGAGAGCGCGCACGACTCGGTGTTGCCCGACGCGCAGAGCGACTCGTAGAAGGGTAGCGCCTCGGCGGGGCCGACGGTCCAGAACAGGGCTCGCGCCAGCTCGTCCTTCCACTCCGCCCGCGCAAGAAGAAGCTCGATTCGCGGATCGCCAGCGAGCAGCCGCAGCAGTGCCGCGTCATGTCGGCGCTCGCCGAGCCGGAGCCGTGCGAGAAGCGAGGCGACGAGCTCGCCCCGCTCCTGAAGGCGGTGAATCCATTCGCCCGCAGCTTCGAACTGGCCCCCGTCGAGCGCCGCGGCGAATGGCGGGGGAGGGCCTGGTTCGGGCTGCTGCATCTCGGGCGCCGGCTTTCCAGCAGCACAGCCGACGGCGAGTAGGAGCGGGAGGAGGAGCCGTCGCATCACGAGCCGAACGATACCAGCGCGGCAACGCAGGCCCGAGAAACGACGCACCAGGATGGCGAGAGCGTCGAGCCGTCACCATCTGAGGACATGGAGGGTCTGTCCCATGGTGCGCTGGGTTCTACTGGGGATCATGCTCCTGGTCGCGAGCTGTGCCAGCTACACCACGCTCGCTCCGCCGCCGGGCGCGCCCACCCTTGCCGGGAAGGAGAAGGCCACGGTCGCCGAGAGCAGCGGGGTGCGGATGGTCGTCAATGGCCATTGGAGCGGGCAGCCCTCGAACCTCCCGGACCTCGTCACGCCGGTGCGGGTCACCCTCGAGAACCACAGCGGCGCGCCCCTTACGGTGCGCTACGACGACTTCGCCTTGCGCACCAGCGGGTTCGTCGCCCGTGCCCTCCCGCCCTTCGAGATCCAGCGCCCGGGAGCGGAAGGTGGGGCTGGCTGGCCCTATTTCGGCTTCGGCGTGGGGGCGTACAGCGGCCCCTTCTACTGGGGCTGGGATCCCTGGCCTGGCTTCGGCTGGTGGGGCTCGGGCTACTACCCCGGCTACTATGGCTCCTACTACTTGGCCGAGCCGCTCCCGACGCGTGACATGCTCAAGAAGGCCCTCCCCGAGGGCGTGCTCGAAGACGGTGGGCAGGTCTCCGGATACGTCTACTTCCAGCGCGTGCAGGCGAGCGAAGGAACCCTGGTGCAGCTCTCGCTCGACCTCCTCAACGCCCAGGACAAGTCGAGCGTCGGCTGGATCGGCGTGCCCCTCGTCGTCAAGGAGGGATAGCCCCCGCCGCCGTGCCCAGCGCCGAGATCAGCCACCGCTAGCCCCTTCGTCGGGACATCCTGCGCAACATGGCGAAGCTTTGGGCTCAGGCTTCAGACCCCAGGAGAAGCCTTGGCCTCTGGCGAAGTTGGGCCCGTGGCTGCTTGACCTGAAGCCTGGGGTCCGGAGCCTGGCGCCGCCGCCGACACCCGCGTTGGTTCCGGCTCGGCTGGGTTTAGGGGCGAATGGCCCGCTCCACCGTCACCTTGGTGCCAATGCCGCCGCGGACGTTGAACTCGCCGACGACGGTGATGCTCCGCGGCGCGAGCAGCGAGAAGAGGTCGTCGCAGATGCGGTTGGTGACCGCCTCGTGGAAGGCGCCCTCGTTGCGAAACGACCACAGGTAGAGCTTGAGGCTCTTGAGCTCGACGCAGAGGCCATCGGGCACGTAGCGGATGACGATGTGAGCGAAGTCCGGCTGGGAGGTCATCGGACACAGGCAGGTGAACTCCGGGCAGTCGAAGGCGATCTCGTAGTCGCGGTCGGGCGCGGGGTTCTTGAAGGTCTGCAGGTCCTTGCTGGGCTGGCTGGGCATGCTGCGGCTCCGTCGAAAGGCCGCGGACATTAGCACGCCGCCTCGCGCCCGTGCTGCCTGGTCAGCTCAATCGGTCTCGGGCTCCAGGCCGGCCGCCCGCTCGATCGCCGTGACCAGGCTCGGGCCGTCGAGCGGCTTGCGCAGGCAAGAGTTGGCCCCTGCCTTCGTGGCCTTGCGCTCCAGCTCCCCGCTGATCTTCCCCGCCAGCGCCAGGATCGTGACCTCTGCAGTGTCGCCGCACTTGCGCAGTTGGCGGAAGACGCTCAAGCCCTCGGCATCGGGGACGGAGAGGTCGTAGACGAGCACGTCCGGTGGGTTGACGGCCAAGGCCAAGAGGGCCGCCACTCCGCTGTCGGTGCTGACGACGTCCCAGTCCGGCTTGAGCTTCTTGAGCCCCCTGGCAGCCCCGCGCAGCCTCTCGGGCTCGCTGTCCACGATCATCACGCGCAACCCGTCGGACCCGCTGAGCTCCTGGGGGATGGGCATTCGGTGCTCCACCAGGAAGGAGCGCAGGTTCTCGGCCCCGACGCGCCGATGCCCGCCCGGCGTTCGGTAGCCCCGCAGCAGGCCCTTGTCGATCCACTTGTGGACCGTCGTGGGGTCGGTGCCGGTCATCCGCCCGATATCGTAGGTGGTGAAGACGAGAGGGACTCGCGGGACCTTGGCGGTCTTCACAGTGGCCCCTTTCTCTGCTGGGAGTATTGCTGTACCCCAATTGCAACATCCCAGATGCTAGACGAGCGGTGCGTGGAGCACAACACCCTGCGCCTAGCCGCCTGCCTGGAGCCTAGAGCGAGCGTGGGTCAAAGCGGACCCGCGCCCGCCTGCCAGGTACATCTCGACCCGGGGCCGGGGGCATCACTCTCGGTGCGAGTCTGGAAACGGTGTCAGGCGAATCTGCGCCAACACTCCGAAGTGATCCGAGGGCCAGGTCCCATCCGCGGCCGGAACGTCCAGGACGATGCGCGAGTCGAGGACCGCTCGCTCGCCGTGATGCAGGACGGGGCCACGCACGAAGATGTAGTCGATGCGGCGGTTCTGCTCGATCCAGCGCACGGCACAGGGGTTGGTGCTCGAATAGGTGAACCCGTCCGCGCTGGGGTGGCGCCGCGCCCAGGCGTCGCGAAAGAACGTCCCTCTACCCGCGAGCGAATCGCAGCCGGTGAGGAAGCGGACGACCGCCGCGCTAGGTGCGGTGTTGAAGTCGCCGCACAGCAGCACGAAGGCGTCGGCCGGGGCCTGGCAGATCTCGTCGAGCGCCAGGACCTGCTCTTCACGGCGGGGCGCGGCCTGGGGCTCCCAGGACAGATGGGTGCTGACCACGCGCACCTCTGTCGACGGCGTTCGCACTCTTGCCTGCAAGGCCGCTCGGGGATCGTCCGGCGAGCTGGGCAATGAGTGGTTCTGGACCGAATCGATCGGATAGCGGCTCAGGACCGCGTTGCCGACAGGCCCTCCCGGGGAGGAGGGATCGACAACTCCGAAGGCGCTCCCCAGCCCCAACATCCGCGCCAAGGTCGTCGCTTGGGCAACGAAGGGACCCTCTCGAACCTCTTGAAGCGCAACGACATCGGGCTCGAGGGCTCGCAGCCCCTCCGCCACGACCTCCAGCCGGCGCTCGGGTTGCTCCCGGTCGTTCCATAGGTTCAGGGTCACCACCCGAATCGAATCCATCCTCCAGACCTCGCCCATCAATGTAGGACGGGCCGACACCCACCGACGACGCGACGCGGCGAAGCGCCAGGACGCCGGTTACCTTCCAGGTGTCTGCTCTGGCAGGCGCCGAGGGGCTCCCGGAGCGGAGCGCCACCCTCCCGCTGTTTTCATGTTCCCATGGGGACTCCATGATCGACTTCTCTCTCACCGATGAGCAGAAGGCCCTTCAGGCGGCAGCCCGGAAGTATGCCAAGGAGGTGGTCCGACCCGAAGCGGCTCGCCACGACGAGAGCGGCGAGTTTCCGCGCGCGATCATCGCCCAGGCCTTCGAGTTGGGGCTGATGAACATGACCCTCCCCGCCGGTCTGGGAGGAGTCGATCTGGCCCACATCGATCAAGCCCTGCTGGTCGAGGAGCTTGCCTGGGGCTGCTCGGCGGTAGCGACCTCGATAGTCGCCAATGATCTCGCCAACCTCCCCATCGAGCTCGGCGGCTCCGAGGAGCAGAAGAAGCGCCTGCTCCCTTCTTTCTCCGAGAAGCTCCGCTTCGCCTCCTTCTGTCTGACCGAGCCGGGCGCTGGCAGCGACGTCGCGGGGCTCTCGACCACCGCGCGCAAGGTGGGCGACGAGTACGTGCTCGACGGCGCCAAGTGCTTCATCACCAATGGCGGGGTCGCCGACCAGTACACCGTCTTCGCTTCGCTCGACCGCTCCTTGCGCCACAAGGGCATTGCCTGCTTCGTGGTCGAGGGCAGACCCCAGGGGCTCACCGTCGGCCGCCATGAGAACAAGATGGGCCAACGCGCCTCCAACACGGTGGCGTTGACCTTCGAGGAGGTGGTCGTCCCCGCCAGGAACCGCATCGGCGCCGAGGGTCAGGGTTTCGAGATCGCCATGAAGACCCTGGACAACAGCCGTCCATTGACCGCGGCCATGAGCGTGGGAATCGCCCGCGCGGCGCTCGAATACTCGCTTGAGTACACGGCCCAACGCCGCCAGTTCGGCAAGAGACTCGACGAGTTCGAGGGGGTGCAGTTCATGCTCGCTGACATGGCCACCGACCTCGAGGCCGCACGCCTGCTGGTGTACGAGAGCGCCTGGCTGCTCGATCAGGGCCGACGCAACACCCTCGTGTCCAGCTACGCCAAACGCTTCGCCGCCGATATGGCCATGCGCGTCACCACCGACGCAGTTCAGCTCTACGGCGGCTACGGCTACATGAAGGACTACCCGGTCGAGAAGCTCATGCGCGACGCCAAGCTCATCCAGATCTACGAGGGGACCTCGCAGATCCAGCGGCTGGTCATCGCCCGCGAGCTGATCCGGTAGACGCCTTCCGTCCTGCGGCCCTTGGCTCCTTGGAGGGGCCAGCCCTCGCGCCCGTGTTCCTTCGACTTCGACGCGCTCTGGCCAATAGGGTGGAAAGACCTTCGGAAATCGGGCAGGTGGGCCCCCCCAGAAGCGCCTTCCGAGATCCGCCTCAGGGGCGGCGCTTTGCCCGAACCCCTGCCGCCAGGGAACCTACGACTCGACCTGGCTCCTGGTCGGCCTTGGTCACCAGCGGGCAGGGAGAAAATGCTCCCAAGCTGCCTCGCCCAGATCGAACCTCGCTTTCTGGGAGAGGGAGCTGCCGAGGCTCCCGACGAGCTGCCGAGGCTCCCGACGGAGCTGCCGAGGCTCCCGACGGAGCTGCCGAGGCTCCCGACGGAGCTGCCGAGGCTCCCGACGGCGCCTTGAAAGGGCAACCCATGGGTAAGGGGGTCCTTTTCGGGTCTTTGTCGATAGTACAAGCGTTTTACTATCGACCAGCGGTGGCCACGTGGCTCGCCCTCCAGGGATGCTGGGGGCTCCTCCCTGTGACGCATGGGGCTGGGCCGAGTCAGATGGCTGCCTCGGGATGGGGCTCTCTGCGCCCGTCCTTGGCCCTCAGGCGAGGAGGCTTGCGAACGGAAAGTGGTCGATGGTAAAGCCTTTTTACCGTCATGCCCAGGATGACCCTTGACCCCCTGTTCCTTCTGCTGCGCACCGTCTTCGAGGACTTGCTCGGTTCGCTTCGGCGCGAGCTTCCGAGGAGAGGCTTCGATGATCTTCATTCCTCGCAGTACGTCTTCTTCGAGGTGGCTCGCGACGGAGCGTCGCCCTCCGAGCTCGCAGCAGACCTCAAGCTGAGCAAGCAGTCGGTGAACCACCTCCTTGGCCAGCTTCAAGACCGCGGATACGTCTTGCGCGATGAGGGGCAGGACGCTCGCTCCCGCCGCGTCCACCTCACTGAGAAGGGTCACGCGGCCGCGGCGGCGATTCGCTCTATCCTCGACGGCTACGAGCGCCGCTGGGCGGAGGACATGGGCGAGAAGGACCTTGACTCCCTGCTCTCCACGCTCGCGCGCATGGTGCGGATTCTAGAGGAGGGATGAATGCCGGTCGGGAGCGATGGCGATTCCAAGCTCCCTCGTAAGGTCGAGGGCTTGAGCTGTCTTGCATCGTCCCCTCGGGCGCAGTGCCTGTCTACAGCAGCGCCGGCTGCGCACAATGAGGTGCGCGCAGCAACCGGCTTCTCCAAGCGCGTGGTCCTCTAGAATGGCGGTCGCATGAGCCTAGGCGCCCCCATAGGTCTGCTGGCGCTTCTCGCGGTCCCAATTCTCGTCGGTCTCTACTTCCTGCGCCGGCGGCAGCCCCCCAGAGTCGTGAGCGCGCTCTTTCTGTGGGTTTCGCCCGATCAGCGTGCTGAGGCGGGGCCCAAGCTCCAGCGCTTCTCGCGCGAGGTTTCGCTGGCGCTGGAGATCGCCGCGACGCTCGCCGCCACCGGATTCCTCGCTGACTTGCGCCTGGGCGCCTCCGCTGCGGAACGCCAAACGGTCCTGGTCCTTGACGGCAGCATGTCGATGTCCGCCCGCCTGCCTTTAGGGCGCACCGTCGCCGAGGAGGCGCTCGAAAACGCCAAGCGCCTGGCCCTGGAGGACGGAGGGCGAGTGACGCTGATCGCCTCCGGCTTGCGCCCGCGCCTCCTCTGCGGACCAGCCGCCCCCTCCTCGGAGCTCGACGCGCTGAAGCTCTGGCCGTCTGGCCCTGCTCATGACCTCCAACCCGCGCTTCGCCTAGCGCACGAGATAGCGGGGCCTCGCAATCGTGTCCGGCTGATCACCGATGGGGCTCCAGAGCCCTTGCCAGAGGGCGTCGAGGTGCTCGCCATCGGCCAGGACCTGGACAATGACGCCTTCACGGCCGCCCTTCGCGCCGACCGTGGGGGCGTGGCCCACCTCGCCCTGCGCATCGCGCACTTCGGCCGCTCTCGCGCGGACATTCCCGTCGTCCTGCGCAGCGAGGCCGGTCAGGTATTGCGGCAAGAAAGACTGTCCTTCGAGCCCGGAGAGGAGAAGGCGCTCCGCATCGAGCTCGCCCACGCCGGGACCATCCTTGTCGAGCTGCCCGACGACGCCCTGCCTGCAGATGGAGCTCTGCGCCTGCTGCCCCAGCCGCTTGGACCGCTCAAGATCGGGGTGGCCTTGCCTGACGGCCCGGCCGCGCAGAGCATCCTCCGCTTCTTGGCAGTCGACGGATTGGCAAGCGTCGGGGAGCCGGCCGATCTGGTGTTCGCTGCGCCCGGCCCTGGCCCGGTTGCGCCCTGGACCGTGGTGCTGGGCGTCGCAGGCGAGGGGAGGAGCCTGGTCGGGCCTTTCTTTGCTGACCGGCGCCATCCGCTGCTCGACGCCGTTCCCCTGGAAGGCCTGCTCTGGTTTGCCGGAGAGCCTGTTCCGGGCGCGCCCCTCGTCACCTCGGGTGACGCGATCCTCGTGAGCGAGGCGCCGGGACCCGTATTCCACGTCAACGCCGAGCTCGCGCGCTCCAACCTCCAGCGCACCGCGGCCTGGCCAGTCCTGCTGTCGAACCTGCTCGCGATGCGCCGCGATGCCCTGCCCGGCTTCGTGCGCCACAACCCGGCGCTGGACGAGGAGTTGACGGTCAACATCGTGCCTGGCGCTCTCTGGACTCTCGAGGGGCCGGCCACCGAGCAGGCGCTGCGTGGAGAAGGGACGCTCCGCCTGCCGGCGCCGGCAGCTCCGGGTCGCTACCGGCTGAAGCGCGATGGCAGGGTCGCGGACGAGCTCGAGGTCTTGCCGATCGACCGCCGAGAGTCGGACCTGCGCGATCGCAGTGCCCGAAGGGTGCCCTCGCCGTTGCCGGTGGGCCGCATCGCCGCCGATCGCCCGCGAAGCTCGGTCCCGCTGCTGCTGCTGGTCGCATTGCTCTGCCTGGACTGGGTGGTGACCTCCCGGGCGGGTGGATCTCGGCTCGGACCCCGCAAGGGCGATGGGGCGCGGATCTGAAGAGCGCCTGGAGAGAGCGGGAGATGCGTGTCTGCTCGATGCTCGTCTGGTGTCCCAGGGCACCGTGTTCAACACCACGGTCTGGTACGCCGGCGTCGCCACGACCTTCGAGTTCCAGTTTCTTCCATAGCGAAGGAACGCCGCTCAATCGACCAGCCGCGGCAGGCTCCTGGAGACGGCCATCGGGGCGGAAATGGGCTCGCTCGCCATCACAGCGCCACTCGGGCTTCGGGACGTGGATTCGCTGCGTTCCGCGGGTTGCGGAAGCCGCTCAGGTAGGTGAGCCAAGGCCGCCGGCCTGTTGATCGGACACCCGCGAGGCGCGATAAACCTGGCATGCCCGAGATCGATTCGAAGCGATTCGCGAAGCTCTTCCAGCGAGCGTTGGCCAAAGGGGGCTCGGTCGCCGAGGCAGACGTGAGCAAGCTGCAGGACGCGCGGCGCCAGATCACCAACGCCAAGGAGGGCGCGGCCGCCGACGGGCTGCTGTCGATGCTGCGCCACGACTGCGAGCTCGACAGCTTCGAGGTCGCCCCGGCGCGCAAGGCGCTGGGGGTGCTGTTGGGCGTCTCCAAGGGCCCGCTGCCCGTCGACCTCGAGAAGGTGCTCGCCGGCGCGGTTCCGCAGGCCAACGTCCGGGTCAAGCACTACGACCTCGCCTTCGACCTCTCCAAGGACGGGGCCGCCTTCCCCGCCCGTGCCATCATCCACCTCGAGAGGAAGGCCCCCCAGGAGGCGGTGCTGGAGGCCAACGCCTCGAGGCTGCACATCGGCCAGGTGCTCGTCGATGGCAAGCCGGCGCCTTTCGAGGTCAGGGACAACCGGGTCCACGTCTTTGCCCCGGGGGCCAAGAGGCTGGATATCGGCTACACCATCAAGCCGACCACGCCCGGCGATTCGTCGTACGGGCTCATCCATGACAAGTACAGCGGACGGATGTGGACCATGACCTGGCCCTACAACACCGGCGCGCTCTTTCCTTCCAACTCGGCGCCTGCCGACGGGGCGACCTCCAGCGTCACCGTCAAGGTCGCTGACGGCAAGCAGGTGGTGGCCGGTGGAGACCTCGAGAATGGCGCCTTCCAGCTCAAGGCCAACTCGCCCGCCTACGGCATCGCCTTCTACGTCGATCCCAGCTTCGAGCGCTGCAGCCCCAGCAGCAGTGCCGGCGCAGTCGAGGTCAGCGGCTTCGGGGCAGCCGGCGAGGGCATCAGCGCGGATGTGCGCGCCGGATACCTGGAGACCGCCAGGAAGGCGGTCGACTTCTACAGCCAGTGGCTGGGTCGCTACGAGTATGGCGACTCCCTGCGGCTGGTAGAGATCAGCGGTGGGATGGGGGGCATGGAGCACACCGGCGCGGTAGCCATCATGACCAGCACGGCCCTCAGCGAGTCCTACTCCAAGGAGACCGCCGCGCACGAGGTGGCCCACCACTGGTTCGGCGACAACCTGCGCATCAAGGACTGGGGCGACTTCTGGATGAGCGAGGGCTTCACCACCTACGCCACTCATCGCTTCTTCAAGGCGACCGATGGCGACTCGAGATGGTGCGAGCTGTGGGACCGAGCCAAGGGCGAAGTGCAGTCGGCGCTGCAGTACAGCCCGCACGCCCTCTCGGCTCCCGCCCACACCGACGTCAACGAGATCTTCGACTCCATCTCCTACGAGATGGGCGGCTGGATGATGCGGATGATCGAGGCCCAGCTGGGCACGCCCGAGTTCGACGAGCTGATCAAGGGCTGGTACTCCAAGAACAAGGGTAAGGCCGTCTCCACCGAGGGGTTCATCGCTTTCGCCAAACAGACGACCGGCCGAGACCTGGCGCCCTTCTTCAAGGACTGGGGTCACATCACCGCGGTGCCCTCGTTCAAGGCCGATGTCACCTCCAGAGGCAGCTCGGTCAAAGTGGCCCTCAGAGCCCAGACGCCGGTGCCTGACGGCGTCCTGCTGCCGCTGCGGATCGAGGGTGAGGGCGGCAAGACCAAGACGGTGATGGTCGACCCGGCCCAGCCCTTGACTGTCGATGCCGGATTCGAGGTCACGGGCTGGACCTGGGACCCCGAGCGCACCGTGCTCGCCTACGTGGACTAGCCCGCCACGCCGCCTTCGAGATCATCCTTGCCCGCGATTCCAAAAAGAAGGGGCGCATCGACGAGGGCCCGAGGGACGAAGACGGAAAGCTGGGCTCGGACCTGGGCACCCACGCCTATGTCGCCGCCGGTCGCAGCGCGGACCGCAAGCTCGCAGGAATCATGATCGGCTCGGTGGAGACGTAGCAGTCCGCCTTCGGGGCCGACAGCGGCCGCGTCCTGCGTCGAGTGCGGGCCCTGTGCCACTGTGCTCTAGGGAACCCAGACCGTGCCGTGGCCCTGGTCCCACAGATCGCGCAATGCCTCGAAGTAGTTCCGAGACAAGTGGTCGGCGATTCGGTAGTAGCCGTTGGGCTTGCTGGTGACGGTCCCGACAAACTCCAGCATGTCGGCGGCGAAGTGAGCGCGCTCCATCCGGATTCTCTGGTGGACCGTCTCGGGGGGCCTGCCGAGGCTGATGGTGGCTCCGCTCGCCCTCGAGCTCAGCGCGGCGTAGATGGCGTGGGGACGCACGAAGGTCCGCCCCTGCGCATCCGGCATCTGCGTGGGAGGCACCTGCGTCACCGGGTCATCCCGATAGCCATAGGTGTGGTAGGGGATGCCGAGCGCGTCGAGGCTCTCCTTCAGGCCGTTCTCGAAGGCGAGGTCGCCGACCGAGGGCTGGGCGAACGTCTCCAAGACGGCCGGGGGCTTGGCCGAGGAATCCCGCAGCGCCTCGAGGATCTCCGGGTCGTTGACCGCCCGCGCCATGGCCAGCTCGGCGGTTGCGGCACCGAGGCTGTGGCCGGTGAGGACGACGGTGCGGTCGTGGCTGGCCGCATCCAGGACTTCCCCACGGATGCTGGGCCAGACGGTGTCGAGGTGCTCAGCGAAGCCGAAGTGCACCGCTCCGGCGCCAAAGCCACGCTCGGGTCCATCGGCCATCTCGAAGCTTCCGGACGACATGCAGCCCACGGTGGCGTCCCGGGCGGCATCGACCAAGTTGCTGGTTCCACGGATGGCCACCATGGTGAGCCGGTCGTCCTCGCGCGTCCCGACCAGGACGCGGGCGCCGGGGAGGCTCCGCTTCTTGCCGTCGATGACCCGGCAGGTGTCGAACTGCGACCGCAGCGCCTCCCGGATTTGCTCGACATCGGACTGGTTGGAGCAAGCCACGACCTGGGCGGCAAGCAGCGCGTTGGCTCCACCCACGCTTCGAATCGAGGCGGCTGCGTCGTAGCCGATTCGCTTGGCCTCGAAGGGCGAGGGAGGCTTCGCTGCGCCGGTGACTGCTTCAGCGTCACCGCTCGGCGCGTGCTTCAGGCTGCGTTGGGCCGCTGAACAGAGGTTCCTGGCCTCGGTGACGCTCTTCTCGATGAGGTCGGCGATGAATGGGAAGTCCTCATCGCTCTCCATCGATTGCGCGGTCTTCTGCAGCTGCTCAATCTGGGCGGCAAGGGACTTTGACGTGAGGTCCATCTTCGAGGCCAGGGTCTGGACCGCCTGCAAGATCTCCGAGAAGGTCAACCGTCGTCCCTGGCGTGCCTCGGTCATCTCGATCGCCACCGGGCTGCTCTTGCGGACGGCCATCCCATCCCGCTGAGCCGAGGAGCCTGGCGCGGCGGCTTGGGGGGCCGATGCAGGCTTGGCCACTTTGGCGTCAGCGGCTCGTCGAGCTCCGGGTCGTCTGGTCGAGTTGGAGACACTGGGCATTGCGGCTCTCGAGTTGGAGGGGGCGTGGGAGCCCGTCGGGTTGAAGCCGCAAGGATTCTCTCACGAACCCTCGTGGGCTGGCGACTGCTGGAGATTCGCTCCCGACCCGGCGCGCCGCTCACCGCCGTGGCACCGACTCGGCGATGGCCTTCACCCGCTCCGCCAGCTCTGCGGTGAGCGCGAGCTCCCTCGCCAATGCGCCGGTCCGCACTGCGAGCTCGAACGCGGCCTCCACCTCGCAGTAAGCCCGCGGCCCGCGCAGACGCCCGAGCTTGTTCTGCGCCCATCTCTGGATCGCCCAGCCCGCCGCTGCCTTGGGGCCACCGAGGATCCCCACGCCCTCGGCCTGGTCCTCGTGCTCGAGCAGCACCGCGACCTCGGCGTATGAGGGGATGAGCCCGGTGAACACGCCGCGGGGCATGCGCCCGGGAAGACCGTGCGCCGCCAACGCCTCGCGGCAGCGGCGGTACAGGCGATCCGAGTAGCGCGGGTCGGGCGCCCCCGACTTGCGTTGCGCGCGGTACAGCGTGCGGTAGCCAGGCAGCAGATCGGCGTGCCGCTCCTGCAGCGCCGCGAGATAGGTGTCCTGCTGCACCCCTGGGCGCAAGGTGAGGCCCGAGAAGCAGACGAAGCCCACCCCGGCGGCAGCGGCGCGCGCCACCAGCGCGTGGATCTGGTCTGGCTGGTCGGAGAGCCCGGGGAGCAGGGGCATGGCCATGATCCCGGTGGAGAGGCCCCGCCCGCGGGCCGCCTCGAGGATGCGAAACCGCTCGGCCATGGGCGCCGCGCCCGGCTCCAGCTCCTCGCGCAGCCGCTCGTCGGTGGTGGCGACGCTGAAGGAGAGCACCGCGCGGCGCTGGGTGTTGATGCGCTCAAGCAGGTCGAGGTCGCGCTCCACCAGCGCCGACTTGGTGAGGACGTGCACCGGCAGCTTCAGGCTCAGGGCGAGCTCGAGCACGCCGCGCGCGAGGCGGTACTGCTGCTCCGCGGGCTGGTAGGCGTCGCACACCCCGCCGCCCACCAGGACGAAGCCCGGCTCGCGCGCACGGGCGAGCTCGCCCTCGAGCACCTCCAGCGCATTCACCTTGACCTGGATGTCCCGCGCGAACTCGCCCTCCACCCGGTAGCGCTCGGACCGGCCGTCGCAATACTCGCAGCCGTGCTCGCAGCCGCGGTAGAGGTTGATCCCGAAGCGGCCCAGGAACCAGGGGTCGGCCGGGAAGGCGGCCCGGGCGATGGACCGGGCCTGGATCTCGCGGAAGCGGGCGGGGCCGGCGACGGCAGGGGCGAGATCGGTCACGGCAGCAGGAGCGGTCCGGCCTGGAAGAGCGGCGCGCGGCGGGCGCGGTCGTCAGGATCGGCGACCAGCCATGCTCGCTCGTTGGCAGGCGAGATGACCAGACCCTCGACCTTGTGCCGCCCCTCCAGGCGATCCGACCACTCGACCTGGCCCCTCGCGTCGAGCACGCCGAGGACCGAGCCGGCGCAGGCTCCGTCCTCGTAGGGATCGTCGGTGTCCTCCGCTGCGGCCACGAACGCGATGCGCGGCTCGCCGGGGTCGAGCGGCGAGGCGTCGGTGAACCCCAGCGGCACGCCGTCGAGCTCGCCAAGCGCGACGGGGTGGACCTGCTGGACGAGGTCGGGGGTGAGGGCGCGGCCTGCTCGCAGGGCGGCGAGGACGCCCGCGAGATCGAGGTCGATCACCGCGTTGGCGCCCGCGGCGCCGTTGCCGCGCTGCAGGAGGCGCAGCCATGGGCCGCCGACCGCGCCGCCTTCGAGGTTCAGCTCGGGGAAGCGCTCGCGCAGCGATTGGTAGAGGGGCCGCAGCTCGACCGCCCGCGGCTTCGAGGAAGATGGCGATGCCAGGGGCGGCTCGAGGAGAAAGCCGGTGCAGCGGTTGTCCGCGGAGCCAGAGCCCAGCGCCAGGAGCTGGCCTCCGGGGAGCATCGTCAGCGACTCGAGATCGGGCTTGAGACGCTTGCGGGAGTGGTGCTCGCTGGGGAGGTCGCCGGGGATACCCAGTGAGATCCGCGCGGCGCGGCGGCCGGTCGCGAGGTGGTAGGCGTCGAGGAAGTGCTCGTCGTCTGCGATGACGAAGAGGTGCCGACCGTCCCGGACCAATCCGCTGGCGGCGGAGACGTCCAGCTCGGCGATCAGGCGCAGGGGGATCATTGAGCAGCGAGGCTACCCCAATGCCCCCGCTCCCGCGCGGCTACCGCCAGTCGAGGACCGCGAGATGAGGCTCTTCACGGAGTTGGGGAGGGCGTCGCGCTTCCTGGCTGGGCCTTAAGACTCCAACGTGCCGTGCCGAGGGATCGCCGTCAGGAGCAAGACGACGGGCAGCAAAGGGGGAACGCGTCCTGATCGCGTCTCCGAGGAGGCCCACGACGCGGGGCTCCATCGCCGGCTCGGCTAGCAGCCGAGCGGGTGGGCCTCCAACGAAACGCTCAGGCAACTCGTCGATTCTTCCGCACTGCCATGCTCGTCTCGCTGTGGCATGGGTCGCATGTCCCCCGGGTTCCGATGACCCCCATTGCTGGACCACCTTCAATCCAGCTAGACGTGAAGCTAGACAGGAAGACTATGCGCAAGCCTGGCCTGTGGGTGGAGTGCGTGACGAACACGCATCGTGAGAGGCGTTGATGATCAAGAGGCTCTTCCCCACTGTTGCTGTGGTGGTCCTGACGATCTCCGCGGCGGGAGCGCGAGCCGAGGTTACAGGCTTCGCCCTGGACCGGTTCACTCCATCTGAGGCGGGCAGCGACTGGTTCACACAGGAGTCGCTCGACCTGCGCGGCCAAGTGCGCCCCTTCGCGAGCTTCGTGCTCGACGAGGGGCATCGCCCACTCGCGCTCTATTCAACCGATGGGTCGGCCAGCAGAGCGGTCGTCGCCAATCAGCTCTACGGGCATCTCAGTGGAGCTATGACGCTCGTCGATCGCATTCGCGTGGGGCTGAGTGTCCCCCTCGCCCTCTTCCAGAACGGCGAAGCCGTATCGCTCTCCTCGGGGCGCTACGCGCCTCCGCGGTCGGGAGCATTCGGCGACATTCGCCTCGGCGCAGACGTGCGCCTGTACGGCGTGCACGGCGATGCGCTCACGCTCGCTGCCGGGGCGAGGGCCTTCATCCCGACGGGCAGTCGCGACAACTACAGCGGCGATGGCGCGGTCCGCCTGGAACCGCGGGCGCTGGCCGCGGGCGAGATCGGCTTGCTGGCCTGGGCGGCGCAGCTCGGCTTCCAGTATCGGGCGCTCTCCGAGGGCTTCGCCTCCGCCAAGCTCGGCAGCGAGATGCTCCTTGGCGCGTCCCTGGGCTGGCGCTTCTGGGACCGGCGGCTACTGATCGGCCCCGAGCTCTACGGCCGCACCCTGGTCAACGACTTCCTCGGCCGCACCGGCACGCCGCTCGAAGCCATCCTCGGCGCGCAGTACTTCCACAGCTCGGGAATCAGTATTGGCCTGGCCGGCGGCATGGGCCTGACCCGCGGCTTTGGCAGCCCAGAAAGCCGCTGGCTGGCGCGTATCAGCTGGGCCGAGCCGCCAGAGTCTGCTCCTGGGGCCGTTCCCGTCCTCGACCGCGACTTCGACGGCTCTGTCGACGCCGAGGACGCCTGCCCGGACGTGGCAGGCCTCAGGAGCGAAGACCCCAAGAAGAACGGCTGCCCGCCGGACAGGGACGGAGACGCCGTTGCTGACTCCCAGGATGCGTGCCCGGACCTGGCCGGCCTCAGAAGCGAGGATCCCAAGAAGAACGGCTGCCCGCCGGACAGGGATGGAGACGCCATCGCGGACGTCCAGGATGCGTGTCCGGACGCGCCCGGTGTCAGCAACGGGGACCCGAACAAGAACGGTTGCCCGCCGGAGAAGGACCAGGACGCGGACACCATCGCGGACGCTGAGGACGCCTGCCCGGAGGTGCCCGGCCTCGGGAGCGAGGACCCCAAGATCAACGGCTGCCCACCGGACAAGGATGGGGACGCCATCGCCGACGCCGAAGACGCCTGCCCGGAAGTGCCCGGAGTCAGGAACGAAGATCCCAAGATCAACGGATGCCCATCCGATACCGACCGCGACGCCGTCGCTGACTCCATTGACACCTGTCGAGACGTGCCGGGCGTTCCCAGCGCCGATCTCCTCAAGAACGGTTGCCCGAAGGACAGTGATGACGACAGCTTCACGGACGCAGAGGACGCCTGCCCGATGGTCGTCGGCGTTTTCACTGTCGATCCCAGACTCCTCGGCTGCCCCATCGACCCCGATCGCGACCGGGACCGCATCGCCAACGAGAAGGATGCCTGCCCCGACGAGCCCGGAGCCGCCCGCAAGGACCCCAAGAAGAACGGCTGCCCCAAGGCCTTCGTGCAGGGCAACGCCATCAAGATCCTCGACCAGGTGAAGTTCAAGACGCTGAGCGCGGAGATCCTGCCGGGCAAGGACAGCGTGGAGGTGCTCAACGCCGTGCTCCAGGTGTTCAAGGAGCACCCGACCATCAAGCGGGTCCGCGTGGAGGGGCACACCGACGACGTAGGCAAACCGGGCCTCAACAAAGAGCTCTCCGGCAAGCGCGCCGCGACGGTCGTCAAATGGCTCGTCGACCACGGCATTGCCCAGGAGCGCCTCACCAGCGAGGGCTTCGGGCTGGAGCGGCCGATCGACTCGAACAAGACCGCGGCGGGCCGTGCGAACAACCGGCGTGTCGAGTTCCAGATCGTCGAGCAGATGCACGAGGAGGAGGACGAACCATGAGCGTCTACCGCCGGTCCACCGTCTCGATGCAGCTCGGACTCCGCTCGCGCGGCATCATCCGAGGCGCACGTCCGATCCTCGCGGCGGTGCTCTTGCTGCTGGCGCCCGCGGGTGCGTCGGCGGTGAGCGTTCGCTATCAGATGGACCAGCGAGGCGACTTCACCGTCGTCGGGAACGTCCTGGCCCAGGAGTGCGGCAGCAGCTTCAGCGAGAGCTCGTTGCTGGCCGGTACCCTCGGCGCCTGCGGCTCGAGCGTGAGCGATCGGGGGGCCGACATCTTCTGGAGAGCGGACGATCCCAGCTCCGGGCAGGCGGCGGCCAGTACCGCCATCGCCCCAGGTACCGCGCGTTCCACCGCCGTCCTCGCCCTGCCGTCGAGCACCAACGTCAGCTATGCGCGTCTCTACTGGGGGGCCAAGGTCGCGGGTACGGCCGCGGGGACCACTGCGGTGGTCGATCGCCCGGGCAGCAGCTTTGCGCCCGTCACCCTCACCGCCGACGCGTCGCACACCGTCGCCTCCTCCACCGCCGGGTTCGTGCTCTACCAGTCCAGCGTCGATGTCACCGCGCTGGTGCGCACGATGGGCGTGGGCGCCTACCGCATCAGCGGCGTGTCCACCACCGATCTGCGCAACATCTCGGACAGCGAGGCCTATGCCGCCTGGACGCTGGTCGTCTTCTACCAGGACCCCACCCAGCCGACGCGGAACCTGACCATCTTCGACGGCCTCGACTACATCGCCAATGGCGGGCAGACGGTGGGCGTCACCCTCAGTGGCTTCCTCGTGCCCCCTTCCGCGTATGACGCGAAGCTGGGCGTGATCGCCTATGCCGGCACTCACACCGGCGGTGACACCCTGTCGTTCAACGGGACCCAGCTCAACGCGCCGCTCAGCTCGGGCAACAACAACTTCTTCGACAACACGCGCTCCTGGCTCGGCTGCCCGGTCGGCTACAGCGGCGTCTTTTCGGGGACCGGAAGGACCTGCAGCGTCACCAACGCCGGCGATCTGCCTCAGCTCAAGGGCGACTCGGGGAGCATGAGCAGCTTCGACCTGAACGTGGTCAACGTCACCGCATATGTCACTCCCAACCAGTCCTCGGCGACCATCAGCGCCAAGAGCGCCAGCGACCAGTACTTCCTGGGCGCCTTCATCACCTCCATCACGACCTACAAGCCCTCCTTCCAGAGCTCGACCAAGTCGGTCGCGAACCTCACCCAGTCGAGCGGCACCATCCTGCCGGGCGACACGCTGCAGTACACGTTGGTCCTCACCAACTCGGGCTCCGACGCGGCTACCGGCACCTCTCTCTCCGACACGCTCCCCGCAGGCGTCACCTACGTACCGGGCTCGCTGAGGCTGGCCGCCGGACCGGCCAACGCGGCCTATCCCCAGTGGTCGCCGCCCTACGCCATGACGGATTCGGCAGGAGACGACATCGGGGAATACCTCTTTGCGACGCGGACCCTGGCCGTGCATCTGGGCAGCGGCGCCAGCGCCACTCAGGGCGGCACCATGCAGATCGGCGAGTCGGCCACCGTCACGTTTCAGGTGACGGTCGACCCTGTTGCCAGCGGGACGATGATCTCCAACCAGGCCTTCGTCACCGCCGGCGGGCAGCTGGGGGCCCCGCCCTCGAGCTTCCCCACCAGCGATCCCTCCTTCCCTGGGGGCACGCCCACCGTGGTCACTGTCGATCGCTGCGCGACCAATGCGGACTGCTCGGGTGCGACGCCCTATTGCGATACCAGCGTCCGACCTACGGTGTGCGTGGGCTGTCTCTCCAATGCCGGCTGCTCGGGAAGCACTCCCATCTGCGATGCCTCCCACACCTGCCGCGCCTGCACCAGCAGCGACTGCGCTGCGCCGACCCCGACCTGTGAGACCTCGGGCCCGCTCGCCGGGCGCTGCGTGCAGTGCAACGTCGGCGAGACCTCGGCGTGCGTCGCTCCCACCGCTCTCTGCGACACGTCCGTTGGGATCTGCGTGGAGTGCTTGAGCGGAGCGGACTGTGGTGGCTCCACGCCGCTGTGCGACGGTGTCACTCACACCTGCCGAGGCTGCCTGGATGACTCGCAATGTGGCGGCGCCACGCCCGCCTGTCAGCCGGGCGGCACCTGTGGCCAGTGCTCCAGCACCCACACCAGCCTGTGCACGGGGGTCACTCCGGTCTGCGACACGGCCGCCGGCACCTGCGTGGGCTGCGTCAGCGCGCTCGACTGTGGACCTGCGCTGCCCTACTGCAACCCGGCCACCGATTCGTGCCAAGCGTGCGCGAGCGACGCGCAATGCCCGGTCGGTCAGCCGGCCTGCCAGCCGGACGGCACCTGCGATCAGTGCTCGAGCAGCAACGCAAGCCAGTGCACGGGGGCCACTCCGGTTTGCGACACGGCCGCCGGCAGCTGCGTGGGCTGCGTCAGCTCGCTCGACTGCGGACCGGCGCTGCCCTACTGCAGCTTGGCGAGCCATTCGTGCCAGGCCTGCGCGAGCGACGCGCAATGACCGGTCGGTCAGCCGGCTTGCCAGTCGTGTGGCACCTGTG
>JACRCT010000582.1 GCA_016218885.1 Deltaproteobacteria bacterium
GCAGACCGACGAGGAGCTGGGCTCGATAACCTGCGGCCTCGGCGCCTGCCAGCGCACCACGGCCAAGTGCATCGCGGGCGTCCCCCAGACCTGCCAGCCCGGCGCGCCCGGGACCGTGGTCTTCGACCGAGCCGACAACGACTGCGACGGCCAGGTCGACGAGAACGAGACGCGCTACCTCCAGGACGGCAGCCAGCAGGGCGTCGACTACGTCTACGGGCCGGTGGACGTCATCTTCGTGGTCGCCAACAACGGCACCATGAACGAGGAGATCCAGGCGGTCGAGAACAACATCAACCAGAACTTCGCCGCGCTCTTCGAGGGCCACGGTCTCGACTACCGGGTCATCATGCTCTCGAAGTACGGGTACGGGGGCTCCACCGGCAACTACGCCTTGTGCGTCCAGCCGCCGCTGGGCGGGAACGCCTCCTGCTCGGGGACCTGCCCGGTGAACACCAGCCGGTTCTTCCACTACGACGTCGACGTCGGCGCCCACGACTCGCTGTACCAGATCGTCACCACCTACTCCGCGCCGGATCCCTGCGGCCAGGCACCGAGGGGCTGGTCGCAGTGGCTGCGCACCGGGGTGCCGAAGGTGTTCATCGAGATCACCGACAACGGCCCGACGAACGGCAGCCCAGAGCAGCCCAACGCCTTCACCGCCGACACCTTCGAGAGCCACCTCTTCGGCCTGACCCCGGCGGCCTTCGGGACCTCCACCCTTCGGGCCTACCGGTTCCACAGCATCGTCGGGCTCGCAGAGAACGTCCCCACCCTCGCGCCCTGGCTGTCCACCGACCCGCTCATCGACGAGCGCTGCACGGGCAACGGCGGCTACGTCCAGCAGCCCGGCCTCGAGTACCAGAGGCTGAGCCAGCGGACGGGGGCGCTTCGCTACCCTATCTGCCAGTACCAGAGCTTCGATGCGGTGTTCCAGGCGGTGGCGCAGGACATCCTCGAGGGCACCGAGATCTCCTGTGAGTTCCAGGTGTCGTCGGTGCCGGCCGACAGCAGCATCGACAACACGCTGCTCGATCTGGTGAGCAGCGACGGGAGCGGCCGAGTTGGGCTTAGCCACGCAGCCGACGCTGCTTCGTGCTCGGGCAACGCCTTCTACACCGAGGGCCAGATCTTCAAGCTCTGCCCTGCCGCCTGCGCGCTGTGGCGCAGCGACCCGAACGCCGAGGTCGAAGTGACATTCACCTGCGATAGGCAGATCCCAGCGTCGCCGGGAGTGTCGGGGTCGCGGTTGGTCGGGGGTCGGGGGTAGGCAAGGGGGGCGTCATGCGGGCCTGGTTGAAGAGCTGGAGACTGGGGTGGGTGTTGCTGCTGGCGGCGGCATGCGAGGGAGAGCAGATGATCCGGTCGGCTCCGGAGATGCAGCTCGGGGCAGACCAGATCGACTTCGGGCTCGTGCGGACGGGAACCTCGGCCCGCGAGCACCTCACGATCGACAACCTCGGGCGCGTGGCGCTGACGCTCGACCCGGTCCGGATCGTCGACGACCCCGCGGCCCCGGGTGGCGCTTCTTCGTTCTCCCTGCCTACTCCGATGGCGAGCGTCGAACGGCAGGCGGTGCTCGAGGTCCTCTTCGAGCCAGCGGCGATCGGCGACTTCCGGGCGCTGCTGCTCATTCAGAGCGATGACCCCGATCCTGCCGACCAGCTCGCGGTGGTGCCTCTGCTGGGGCGCGGCGCCCAGCCCCGAGTCCGGCTGGTGCCGGCCTGCCAGCCGCCGTGCACCGAGTTCGCCGTGGTGGAGGCCCCTCCGTCCATCGACTTCGGCGTCCGGCTGCCGCTGCGCAGGGGACCGGCAGGAGTGCTCTTCGAGCCAGCCTGGCCCACGGTGAGCCTGCTCAACGAGGGCGAGTGGCCGCTCTCGCTGACCAGCGGCGAGCTCTGGGGAGACGCGGGCTTCGCCACGATCGAGTCGATCACCGCCCAAGACCTGGTGGTGCCGCCGGGAGGCTCGCTCGCGGTCCACGTGACGTTCGATCCCCAATCGGGAGTCCGCAAGCGGTACGTGGCCCAGCTCATCCTGGGGACTGACGACCCGCTGGCGCCGCAGGCCTCGGTGCTGCTCTCCGGCGAGCTCGCCCCCAACGAGCCGCCGAGCGTGTGTGCCGCCATCGTCGAAGTCCGCCAACCCGATGGATCGGTCAGCTACCCGCGCGATGCCTCGGGGGCGCTCTCGTTCGGCGGGTTCGTCCCTGTCCAGCCGGGCGAGAAGGGACTGCTCCAGCTCTCCGCCTTCTCGGACCACTTCACGCCCGGCCTCCACCCGCATGAGCTGGACCAGGGAGACGAGACGGTCTGCACCACCGACCGCGAGGACGGCCGTGAAGCTCTCATGTACCACTGGTCGGTCATCTCCCGGCCTGCCGGGTCGTCGGCCGAGGTCATCGACCCCGACAACCCCGAGCCGCGCTTCAAGACCGACGCGATTGGCCAGTACGTGCTGCGCCTGACGGTCACCGACCCTTGGGGAGAGAGCGCCAGCGCGGATGTGGAGTTCGAAGCCATGCCCATCCGGGACCTGATCGCGCAGCTCTCCTGGGAGCAGCAGCCCGGCGTGGACCTCGACCTCCACCTCGTCAAGCCGGGGCCCTGCGGCGACCAGGCGGACTGCCTCTTCGATCGGGACGGCGACATCGACGGCTTCCTGTCGGGTCTCACCAACGGAGTCTTCGACTGGGGCCTCGCCGGGTATTCCTGGGACGACCCGCGGCTGGACCTGGACGACCAAGGCGACGGCCCGCTCATCGAGATCGCCACGCTCAACCATCCGCAGCTCGATCCTGCCTGCCAGACCCAGCGCTGCGCGTACGACGTCTACGTGCACCACTTCAAGGACTGGCGCGCCGACTCCCGCACCGGACCCAGCTGTCCCGCTCGCCCCTGCCTCGCGGGGAGCGCCTGTGGCTGCCCGGAGACCGGCGCCGGGGTGGACTCGGTCTGCGTCTCCGAGCGCTGCGTCGCCCCGGTCCGAGCCAACGTGAAGATCTACGCTCGAACCACGGCGAGCCAGCCTTCGCTGGTGCTCCCAGCCGTGGGCGAGGATCTCTCCCTGCCGAGCCCATGCACCCTCTGGCATGTCGCGCGGATCCTCTGGCCGTCGCTGGAGGAGCTCTACCGCGACCCGCGGGCTGCCCCCGTCGTCTTGGAGGTCGGAGCGCCCGGCCAGCGCAGCTTCGCGTTCTACGGCTCGCTGGCGCCCTCTTCCTTCTCCTGCGCCCCCAACACGCCGGCAGGGACGCCCTTTGAGGACGTCACCTTCCTCCCCGGGACGATCCCGCTCTACCCGTGAGAGCGCCCTCGGTCCGCTGCATTGGAGATCGGCAGCCTGATGGGCATCGCGGAACCTAGGGGGCCTGTCGAGCCGGGCCCCCAGCCTCCGGTGAAGGTCAGCAAGGGAAATCGAGCGGGAGACC
>JACRCT010000583.1 GCA_016218885.1 Deltaproteobacteria bacterium
GGCGCGGCGCTCCGAGCGCTGCCCGGGGTGCCCGCTCAGTGGTGGCTCGGACGAGGTGAAGGTCCGGGACCGCGCCTTCCGGGTCAGCTCGTTCCCCATCGCGGGGCGAGGTGTGGCGGTGGTGCACTACCGCGACGTGACCGACGCGCGGCGGCTGGAGGAGCGCCTGCGCGAGAGCCAGAAGATGGCGTCGGTCGGTCAGCTCGCGGCGGGGGCGGCCCACGAGATCAACAACCCGCTCGGCTTCCTGCTCTCGAACCTCGGGACCCTGGAGGGCTACCTCCAGGACATCCGCAAGGCGTTCTCGCGAATGGCGCTGGTTCAGTCGCTGGTCGAGTCGGGCGACCACGAGCGGGCGCTGGGGCTCTTGAAGAAGCAGGGCGAGCTGATCCCGCTCTCGGCGATGGAGGCCCTGGAGGACGCGCCGGCGATCCTCGAGGAGTCGCGGACAGGCGGCCGGCGCGTCCACGAGATCGTGAAGGCGCTCAAGGAGCTGGCCCACGAGTCCTCGGGCTCGAGGACCAGCGAGGACCCGTGGGAGATCCTCGAGCGGGCGATCAAGCGGGTGGGGCTGGACTCGACGCGGCTGGTCACGCTGGGACGGGTGCCGGCCCGGGTGAACGTCGAGCCGCTGCAGCTGGAGGTGGCGTTCGCGAACATCCTGCGCAACGCGGTGCAGGCGTCGTTCGAGGACGCGCCGATTCAGGTAGGCACGGAGGTCGAGGGGGGCACGGTCGTGACCACCATCGCCGACTACGGGTGCGGGATGTCCCCCGAGGTCAGGGCGCGGATGTTCGACCCGTTCTTCACCACGCGGGGCGTGGGCGGCGGGCTGGGGCTGGGGCTGACGGCGGCCTACGGCGTGGTCACCCGGCACGGCGGGACCATCGACGTGGAGAGCGAGCCGGGCTGCGGCACCGAGGTGAAGGTCCGGCTGCCGGCGGGCTGGGGCGGGAGCGTCCTGAGCGGCAGAGCCGGAACCAACGAGGGCGACGAGGCTCCAGGCAGGTTCTCAGATGGCTCCAGACCAGGCCAAGCAGGGGCTCGCTCTCCCGGGGCCTGAGGTCCAGGGTCTGAGGTCCTCGCCAATCGGCGCAAGACCCCGCGCCAAAGGGACTAAGCCTGCTTCTCCACCTTTTCCTGCTTCGGCGGGAGGAACCGCTCGGCGAGCCTGCGCCCCTCGCCCACGTCGAACGGGAAGGCGCCGAGGTCCTCGCGGCGGCTGACCGAGGTGAAGGTCCGGTCGAGCACCCCGGTGAAGACGCGGCAGTCCTCGGCGAGCCGCTGGCGCTGCGACGGGCCGGAGGGGACTCCGTCCGTCTCCGTGACGATGGCGGTGAAGCGGTCGAACGACTCGTAGTCGCCGTAGCGCAGGAGCTGGTAGCTCACGTCGCGGAAGTAGAGGGCGAAGGCCTTGAGGGCGTCGATGGCCCGCATCGCGTCGACCGGGGCGCCCTTGGTGAGCGCCTGCTCGGCCCACTGGCAGACCTCGCGGAAGGCGAAGAGGTCGAGACGGAGGCGGCGGGCCTGCTCGCGGCGCTCTCCGGCGTCGTCGAAGAGGGCTTCGGGGTCGATGCTGGAGTCGAGCGCCTGGGCGAGCGCGCCGATGGCGGTGCGGCACATCGAGGAGAAGGCGTCGCGGGCGCGGCCCACGGTGCCCGCCGGCGGCGTCCCGACGAAGGCCAGCTCCTTCTTGACGATGCGCGAGGTCTCGCGGCGCAGCTCCTGGGCGACGCGGATGGCCCGGGCGGACTTGTCCGTGCCGAGCCTGGCCAGGCGCGCGGAGAGGTCGCCCTCGAGGAACGCGGCGAGCGAGGCGATCTCCGAGCGCACGAGCGCCAGGATGAGCTGGCTGCGGCGGGTCATTGCCTCCTCGGGCCCGGGCACGTAGCGCAGGTAGTGGAGCAGGCGGAAGAGCGCCAGGAACGCGGTGGAGACCGGCTTGTGGAACTCGGGGTCGACCTTCTTGACCAGCTCCAGGATGCGGACGTGCTTGATGCGGTCGTACTCGGGTCGGAACTCCAGCGGCCGGAAGGGCTTGAAGTACTTGTTGAGGGTGATCTCCCGGAGGGCGAGCAGGCCGACGTCGGCGAAGAGCTGGTAACCCGCGTGCTCGAGGAGCTGCAGCTGGTCGAGGACCCCGCGCAGCGCGACGAAGCCGGAGCGGATGAGGAAGAGGCTCTCCTGGGGCGTGCCCTGGTCGAGCTCGGCCTCGATGAGCTCGCGCCGCACGCGGTCGTCGACGACCTTGGACTCGAGGTACTTGCGGAAGACCATCCGCCGGTCACTCGGCGGATCGAGCAGGAACCGGGCGAGCTTGATGGCCCGGTTGATGGCGTCGCGGATGGCCCGAATCTCGTCGGTGAAGTCGCGGGAGACGACCGGGCCCTCGTCGTCGAGCGGGAGGTTGTGGAGGTTGAAGTAGCGGTCCACGCCTCGCAGCAGCATCTCGAACTCGAAGAGGATCTCCTCCCGGCCGTCCACCGCCAGCGAGCGCAGCC
>JACRCT010000587.1 GCA_016218885.1 Deltaproteobacteria bacterium
CGGGGCCCACGCGCGTGATGAGCAGGTCCTCGCCGTCGACCGAGGCGCGGCCCAGGACGCCGGGGGCGGTCATCTCCAGCCGCCAGGCTCGGTGCGCAGTTCCGGTGATGTGGTCGCGCACCGTGTAGCCGCCGCCGTCGAAGTCCAGCCACAGCTCGCGCTTCAGTGAGAGCTGGTCCGCCGGAGGGGCCGAGTCGCCGCGGCGGTGCTCGACGAGCGAGAGCGCGCCGCCCACCACCATGGGAAAGGAGGGCAGCTTCTTCCAGTCGGCCGGCAGGTCGGTCTGGTTCGGGTCGATCAGCTCGATGCCCTCGAGCGCCACCTCGCGCAGGGTGGGGCGGGCGTCGAAGACCCACAGCTCGCCGCCGTCGTCGCTCCAGATGCCCTCGGGGTCGGGGCGCGCGAGCTTGCTCATCGGGCCCTCGCTGCGCGCCTCGAGCGTCAGCGCCCAGGTGCCCGGACGGATCTGGACCCGCAGCCGGCCGTCCGACTCGAGCCTGGTGGGCAGGGGCGCCTCCAGCGCCGAGGCGACGAAGCCCGCGGGCAGCGCCCGACCCAGCAGCACCTCGCGGCTCGTGCCGGAGACGCGCAGCTCGACGCGGGTGACCAGCCGCATCGGCACCTCGTCGGCGAGGAGCCGGTGCACGGTCACCTCGAGCCTGTCGCCTTCGGTCGCTGGCTGGCCTTCGGTCCGGCTGCGACGCTGCAGCCAGAGCGTGCCGTCCGCCTCGCGGGAGGGCAGGGCCACGGCCCTCCCGCGCACGGTGAGCGAGAGGACGCCGGTCTCCAGGGGCACTAGCAGCGACTCGGGCAAGGAGTCCCAGAGGAACTCGCCGGAGATCTGGTGGTCTCCGGGGGCGAGCGCGACGGCGGGGCCTGCGTCGCTGCCCATGGGGATGAGCGCGGCCGGGGCTCCGTCGATCTTCGCCGCCACGGGCCAGCGGCGCGGCCCGCCGGGCAGGGGCACCGTCTCCGGGGCCTCGAGGTGCCAGGTCTGCACGAAGCGTCCTCCGCGCTCGTCGGCCGCAAGGCTCAGTCGCGAGGGCCAGGCGCATCGCCGGGTCGGCTCGCCGGAGCTCTCACGGCCGTCGAGGAGGGTGCAGGTCGCCCGCTCGCGGCCGTGGAGCGCCCAGCCGACCCATGGCCGGAGGGGTTCGGGAACCTCGCGCGAGGGCGCCGGAGCGGCGGTGAGCAGCGCGGCGAGCGCGGCGACGAAGAGCGGGGCGGACATGGGACCTCCCGCGAGAAGAGGGATCTCGCAAGAGGTGAGTCGCCGGAGCCCGGAAAGCCGGCATCGGCCGTTGGGGGGATGCCTCCGACCCGCTCGGCCAGCCCGAAGCCATCGGCGCGACCGCCCTGGCCAGTGACCTGATCACTGCCTACGGCCACCCCAAAGGGAGCGCGTGAGCGGGCAGCGGGACGCGTCAGCAGCAGCAGCGGCACCCGCCCTCCTCGCAGCAGCACTCGTATCCAGGGTCGCTGCAAGGCGTCACCTGCCAGGCGCAGCTCGAGTTGCAGACCTCGTTGCTCGTTCCGCAAACTCCGCAGGAGATTGGGCGAGTCGAGCCAGGAGTGCACACCCCCTCGCCGTAGCAGCTGCCCCAGGACCATTGGCAGTTGCTCAGGCAGGTGGCGTGTTGAATGCCGCACTTGCCACAGGCTCGAGAACGCTCGTTGCCCGGTGCACAGGAGCCCTCGCCCGTGCAATTCCCGAAGGCTGACCACCGGCACGTCGCATTGCAGGTTCGCGACTGGGTTCCACAGTTCCCGCACGCCTGGGAGCTCGTGGAGCCGGATTCGCAGGCACCCTCGTCGCTGCACGCCTCCCAGGTGCCTTGCTCGGAGCAGCTCTGCTTCCCGCACTTCCCACAAGCGCGCTCGGTCCCCGCGGTGCAAGGTGCGCTGGTGCACAACCCCCAGGCGCAGCTCGTTGAGCAGAGCCGTTGGCCGTCGCCCTCGCAGGCTTGGCTCGACCCCGGCAGGCATGGGCCGCTCCCCACGCACTCGGTCGACCAGGACCCGTCTGCGAGGCACGCCTGGGTGCCGCAGTTGCCACAGCTGTGCGTGGTCCCGGCGGAGCAGGTGCAGGCCCCTGCGACACAGCTGAGCCCTTGCGCACAGACGACGCCGACGCAGGCCCTCTCCACGCACCTCCCGTCGACGCAGTATTGCTCCGACGAGCAGGTTGCTCCCGCGCATTCGCCCCCGGCCACGCACCGTCCGGCGATGCATAGGAGACCCGTGGAGCAGACGACGCCCACGCAGAGCTGGTCGAGACAGCGACCGTCAACGCACACCTCGAACTCGTCGCACGTCCAGCCGCCACAGGTGATCTCGTGGCAAACCGAGTCTTTGGCACATGCCATTCCGGGGGCGCACGCCACTCCGGCGCAGTCCATCGGCATGCAGCTGTCACGGACACAGACCTCTCCATCACGGCACGGCCGGCTCGCACAGGAGAAGGCGGCGCACTGGCCGTCGAGGCATGCCAGGTCGGCAGCACAACCCGGAGAGCACGCCTGCTGCTCGACGCACCGCCCGTCCGAGCAGACCTGCCCAGCAGCGCAATCCGCGGGCGTTGCGCAGACGGGCGCCACAGGCTCCTTGGAGCAGGCCAGACAGGGCAGGAGAAGCCCTGCCAGCAGAAGCGACGTTGCCCAGCGGACGACCTGCAGTGGGTTCGCTGGCACTTCTCGACCTCCCGGATTGCCTCGACCATCACCGCTGATGCACGTCGATTTCTCGGTGACGGTCACCACCAGCCGCGACATCCTCGAGCGCTTCGGCCTATCCGACGGCATGTCCATGGCTGACTCGACGATGGGCAGGTCGTCAGTGAAGAAAAGCCCGACAAGCTCGTACGCACATTCGGATTCGGCGTCCGTCGTCGTCACAGAAGAATAGCGGGGTACCGCGGGGATGTACGTCACCAACACAGACCAAGAACCAGGATCGACGAGGCTGCCGTTCGCGTGGAATTCGAGGAAGAGGCCGTTCTTCTGATCATCTGGTCGTCCTGCCTCGGAGTTGCGCGAGCAACCCTCGACGATGCTGGGAGGGGATCGAGACTGCCGCCCGCGGACAGGTTCAGCGCCAGGACCACCGAGAGGAAGTCATAGGCGAACAGCCGGAGGATGCGCATGGCAAAGAGGACGGGGACGTCGCGCGGAATGCGGGTGCGAAGCGCGTCGGCCATGGCAGGGCGAGATAGGACTGCTCTCACTGACGGGGAAGCACGCTGTGCCCCCTGGCGCTTCCAGCTCACGCCGATCCCCGGATAGTAAATAGGGGTCCTCAGCAAAACCTGTGGGCGTCTGACTGCATGACTTGAGGAGTGTTGCGACTCTTTGCAGTACATGGCAGAGCCTTGAGGTAGACGTTGGGAGCCTCGCTCGTCGCTTGACGAGCGTCGCGCCAGCAAACTGCGC
>JACRCT010000591.1 GCA_016218885.1 Deltaproteobacteria bacterium
CCGAGCAGCCCTTCGTCGCCGCCTTCAAGGAGCTGAAGGAAGGCGACCTGGTCGTCCACGTGGACTACGGGATCGGGAGGTACGAGGGCCTCACCAAGATGGCCATCCGCGGGGTCAGCGGCGACGTGATGGTCCTGCAGTACGCCGGCCGCGACAAGGTCTACCTCCCCGTCGCGCGGATGCGGCTGCTGCAGAAGTTCACGGGCGCCGACGCCGACAACGTCGCGCTCGACCGGCTGGGCTCGGGCTCGTGGGAGCGGCGCAAGAAGGCGGTCAAGGAGCACCTGCTCAAGATGGCCGCCGAGCTCTTGCGCCTGTACGCCGCGCGCAAGGCCCACCCCGGGCACTCCTTCAGCGCCCCCGACCAGTACTTCCACCAGTTCGAGGCCGACTTCCCCTTCGAGGAGACCCCCGACCAGGCCCGGACCATCGCCGACGTGCTCGACGACATGCAGTCCAAGGAGCCGATGGACCGGCTGGTCTGCGGTGACGTGGGCTACGGCAAGACCGAGGTGGCCCTGCGGGCGGCGTTCAAGGCAGTCCTCGATAAGAAGCAGGTGGCGATCCTCGTCCCCACCACCCTGCTCGCCGCGCAGCACCACCGCACCTTCGCCGAGCGCTTCAAGGACTACGCGGTCAGCGTGGACTCGGTCTCGCGGCTCAAGAGCTCCAAGGAGAACCGCGAGGTCCTGCAGCGCGCCGCGGCGGGCCGGCTCGACGTGGTGATCGGCACGCACCGGCTGCTCAACTCCGACGTGTCCTTCAAGGACCTGGGGCTTTTGGTCATCGACGAGGAGCAGCGCTTCGGGGTGGCGCACAAGGAGAAGATCAAGAAGTACCGCTCGCAGGTGGACGTGCTGACCCTGACCGCCACGCCCATCCCCCGCACCCTGCACATGTCCATGTCCGGCGTGCGCGACATGAGCATCATCGCCACCCCGCCCGAGGACCGCAAAGCCATCCGCACCTTCGTGCTCAAGTTCGACCCCGCGCAGATCACCGAGGCCATCCGCCGTGAGCTCGCGCGCGGGGGGCAGGTCTACTTCGTCCACAACCGCGTGGAGTCCATCCACCAGATGGAGAAGTTCCTGAAGGAGCAGGTGCCCGAGGCGAAGACCGCGGTGGCTCACGGCCAGATGGGCGAGGGCGAGCTCGAGGAGGTGATGACCCGCTTCATCGACCGTCAGGTCGACGTGCTGGTCTGCTCCAGCATCATCGAGAGCGGGCTCGACATCCCCGCCGCCAACACCATCATCGTCAACCGCGCCGACATGTTCGGGCTGGCGCAGCTCTACCAGATCCGCGGGCGCGTCGGCCGGTCCAGGGAGCGCGCCTACGCCTACCTGCTCGTGCCGGCCAAGACGCCCATGACCAAAGACGCGGCGCGGCGGCTGGAGGTGCTGCAGAGCTTCACCGAGCTGGGAGCGGGCTTCTCCATCGCCTCGCACGACCTGGAGATCCGCGGCGCCGGCAACCTCCTGGGACCCGATCAGTCGGGGCAGATCGCCGCGGTGGGCTTCGACCTGTACGCCGAGATGCTCGAGCAGGCGGTGCACGAGCTTCGCGGGGAGCCGCTGAGCGAGGTCGTGGACCCCGACGTCAACCTGCCGCTGCCGGCGTTCATCCCCGACGACTACATCCCCGACATCCACCTGCGGCTGATGTTCTACAAGCGCTTCTCGCAGGTGCAGAACGACGACGAGCTCTCCGACCTGCGCGGGGAGATGGTGGACCGCTTCGGCGAGATCCCCGACGAGGTGGACAACCTCTGTGAGGTGATGGCGCTCAAGGCCGACATGCGGCGCCTGCGTCTGCGCGGGCTGGAGAGCGGGCCGGGGCGGCTGGTGTTCGCCTTGGGCAACGAGGCCCAGCTCGAGCCCAACAAGCTCGCCGGCATGGTGCAGCGCTCCCGGGGCGCCTGGCGGCTCACGCCGGAGATGAAGCTCGTGACCACCTTCGACGCCCAGAAGCTCAAGCAGCCACAGGACCTGCTCGTGGAGACCAAGCGCGTGCTGCGCGAGCTGCTCAAGTGCGAGACCGAGCGCTACCTCAAGGTCGAGGGCATCGGGCCCAAGCTGAAGAAGCACTGAAGAGGAATGACCTTCAGTTGAAGACGGTCTCGGGCGGGCGACCGGGCTGGCTCGGCCGGCCACGCAGCGGACTCTTGCCGAGGCAGGGGCGGATGCGCAGTTGCAGCGGCACGGCATGCGTGGATAAATGCCGCGCTCCTCGAGAGGGACCGCTCATGAACGTCACCCCCGAAACCGGCACCCACCTCCCCTTCGACCGCTTCTGGCGCTGGGTGAAGGACCACCCCAACTGCGTCCTCGAGGCTGGCTCGGCCGGCGCCTCGGTCTTCGACTTCGAGGACTTCCACTGGGGTTTCGTGCAGGAGGAGGAAGGCCGGGTTCTGGTGCAGGCGATCCGCGGCAAGAGCCTCGTGGCGGAGCTGGTGATCGACCCGAGCGAGGTGACGTACGTGCAGGCCTCACCGGATGCCGAGGGCGCCGACCGGGGCCAGTGGATCTTCGAGGCCATGAGCGGCAAGGGACAGGAAGAGTTCGTGGTCGCCTACTTCGTGCTCGCACACGGCCTCGACGACCTCGGCAAGCACGAGGTGCTCAAGCACTGAGGCTATATAGTCTCGAGTCCATCGAGAGCCCCGGGAGGCGCCTACCCCACCCCTCCAGGTCTTCCGCGGCTTCCTGAAGACGAGAGGGGCTACCTGAGCCGACAGTCGGCCCCGAAGCGCAATGAGACCTTGGGGGTCTGCGTCGTGAACAGGTATCCGGCGGGGCCGTAGTTCACGTTCGCGAGTGACTCCTGCTTGGCGCCGTGTGCGAGCGCGACCTTCCACAGGTCGGCCAGCGAGCAGCGCGGCTCGGGGATGGCCTCGGTGGGGATGCCCCCGGCGTGGGAGATCGTCCTATCCATCCCGCGGCACAAGTACGAGATCGCCTCCTCGCCCTGCCCGTAGCTCACGTTGCGCCAGGGCTCGGCCACCATGATCGTCACGTTCTCGTACTTGGACCCGCTGACCTTGGGGTCCTGGGCTTCGCGCACGAACGTGTAGATAGCGGTCGGCGCGGGCTGCGGCGTGGCGCCAAGATCCATCGTCCCGTCGGAGCTCACGAAGAGCAGCACCATCGAGACGAGCTGCGCCTTCTCCCCCGCGTAGTCGTGCACCTTCGGGAAGGCTGCGATGGGGTCGAAGCGATCCGGATCGCCCGGAACGCCCGCGGTCGGATGCGTGAAGAGGCTCCCGCCTATGGCCAGCAGGGCTCCGCCCGCGGCCAGGCCCATCACCAGGACCGGTAATGACCAGTGGATACCGGCCCCCCCACCCTTCCTTCGATAGGTGGCGATCGAGTCCCTTGCCGCCGACTCGTCCACGGGCACAGCCGCCGGCAGGGCACCAGGAGCAGGAGGTGGCGCAGGGACCGCCGGCGCCGGTATCGAGGCAGGCAAGGAAGATGGGGTCGGCGCGGCGAGCTGGCTCGCACTAGTGGACGCGCTCTCGGGGCTCGGATCGCTCGCAGGCTGTGCGGGATTCGGGTGGTTTGCATCGGACATGCGCCGAGAATGCTCGCCCGGCCTGCGCGCGGCAAGCGGTGCTGGCGAGTGGCTCTCATCCTGAACCGAGAGATGGAGAATTCGAGCAGAACGTGTCCGAGCCACGACCGAAAGGGAGTGGACCTTCCCCACGCTCACGCGCCGACGTCCTGACAGACCCGGGGCGGGATCCGACAGGTCCAGTCGCTCACGCTGCTGGCTCGGACCGCGGACACCGGCCCCTGGAGCGCCGCGAACGGGATCTAGCCTCAAACGTTCAGAATGGGAGCCACTGCCCGGTGCTGCGCCGCCCGCTGGCCGGAAACGCCCGGTGCCTTCCAGCCACTTCTCGAAGGGCGACCGTCACCTCTTCCGCTCCGAGCGCCGTGGCGGCATCTCAGGGTCGATTCCGAGCGAGGCCGGGCGCCGGACGGAGCTCTGGCTCTTCTGGATGGGCGTGACGGACGGTGGCGCGGGGGTTATCGCCATTGAGACCATCACCCGCAGCTGCGTCTCGGACACCACGTCGAGGGTCGCCTGCTCATTCGAATCCAGGACAAAGCCGGCCTTGCGCGCGGCACCCGATCGGCCGGCGATGATGCGCTCGAGCAGGCGGACGTCCCGGGCGGCGGCACGAAACAATGACCGCAGGCCATCGGGAATGGAAGGCAATGGGCGGCTCTTGCCAGGCATCGGGGACTCCTCGCTCGAGAATGCATTCAGCCGTGGGCAAATGGCCCTGGAGCAGGTGCTCCATATGCGTCAAGACCCGGCCCCTTGCGGGGACCGGGTCTCGTACGTGACAGCAGCTCAGCGACGAATCAGCTCACGGGCTTCACGTTCGCGGCCTGAAGGCCTTTCGGGCCCTTCTTCACCTCGAACTCCACCTTCTGACCTTCGGCCAGGGTGCGGAAGCCTTCGACCTGGATCGCCGTGTGGTGGCAGAACACGTCTTCCCCACCATTCTCCTGGCTGATGAAACCGAAACCCTTCGCGTCGTTGAACCACTTCACAGTACCGGTCGCCATGTTTCGCTTCTTTCCTTTGTTTCGTGCCGTACATTTTCGTGCGGCCCCACCGACAGCCACCACGGCCGAGGGTTCGTTTACCCTAGTCAACGACTTTTCCGACGTCTAGCCCCCGCGGCATGCGCGAGGAGGGCGTGGCGCCAGGCGGTCTCCGCGCCCTTTTCAATCGTTGGATTAAGCCTTCTGCACCCTCCGCTTTGCTCACGCTCGCGGAGGCGGGCGCGAACCCGGGCTAGCTCCCCGGAACCTCCTCTCCTCAGTAGCGCGCGGCGAGCAGCCGGTGGTGCTCGAGGATCCAGTCGCGGACGTACTGGGCTTCGCCGTGGAAGTCGCGAAAGTCAGTGCGCCCGGACCAGCCCTGGTAGGTCCGGTAGAGCTCGCCCCACTTGGCCTCGTCGCGCTCCGCCGAGCGCGTGATCTCGGCGACGTAGCCGTCGTAGAGCGCGAGCACGTCGGGCTGGGCCCAGCTGCCGCGCAGGACCTGGTGGTAGCGCGCCCGAAGGCCAAACGACGGTTCGGCGAGCATGCGCGCGAAGAGCCGGTTGCTCCACTCGTACTCGAGCGTCCGTGGCGCCTGGCGCGTGGTGTCGTAGCTCTGGCCGAAGCTGCCGCTGAGGTCCCAGGGGATGTAGCGGAACGGCCCCGCCAGGGCCGCGTCGCGATAGAGCAGGTAGTTCTTGCGTACGTTGTCTTCGCCTTGCACGAAGCTGACGAGCATCCACCACGCCTGGAAGTCAGCCAGGCGCGCGCGCTGCGGGAAGCCGACCTTGAAGCTCTCCGCATCGGCGCTGGCCACGAAGTGCACCAGCTCATCGAGGTCGTCGAAGGCGTGCGGGTCGGGCGGGAGGGGGACGCCCTCCTTCTTCGCGTAGCCTTGATAAAGCGCGAGCTTGGGCTGCCCGAACTGGTCCACCAGGTCGAAGTTGGCGTCGTTGGATACGGCCTTGTACAGGTTCCCCTCCCGGCTGAGCCCGGCGATCTCCAGCAGGCCCTTGTCCGGGTCGTCCGAAACCAGGTAGAGGCCGTGGTAGTGGCCATTGAGGTAGAGCACCGCGTTGTAGGCCTTCATCGGGATGTGCTGCGCGTCGAGGCGGTTCCACAGCGCGAAGGTCAGGCGGCTGCGCACGTAGCTGTTGTCGTCGAAGGTCGTGGTCAGGCGGATCTTGTCGCGCCCGTCCAGACCGTAGGCCGGCTCCTGGAACGGGTCGGAGCGGTCGAACTTCAGCCCGTAGCTGTTCTTCGGGTAGTCGAGCGACGTCACGCCGTGCAGCTTGAGCTGCGCCGACCAGGTGCGCCCGCGATAGACCACCTGCGCCGGAAGCGACACGAGCTTGCTGGGCGTCCCCGAAAAGCTCACCCACATCACGGGCAGACCCAGCTCCTCGGGGTATCTCAAGGGGTCGGCGATGGGAACGTTCGCCGGATCGTCCTCCTTGTCGGCGACACCCACGCGCACCGTTCCCAGGTCGCAGGCCCCCGCCTCGAGAGCAAGGTCGTAGACGGCCGCCTGATCGAGCCCCGGAGTCCAGCTCAACGACCCCGACCACGGATCGTAGCGGGCTCCGGCGGGAAGCCCGGCGACTCGAATCGTCGGACCGGCGAGCCCCGTGGCGCAACGCACGGTCGCGCGCAGCGTCTCGCCTTCCACGAGCCAGTGCGGGCCTCCCGCAGTGGGCCTGCACACCGGACCTGGGCCGCAGCCTCCCGCGTCCGGGCCTGCATCCGCAGCGAGCGCGGCGTCCGGGCCTGCCCCACCTGCGTCCTCTCTCACCGGCTCATCGCCAGCATCGGCCTCTTCGCTGAGGGGGTCATCGTCGCTTCATGGCGGGCCCCGCCCTGCGCACCCCAGCGCCGTGAGGAGGACCAGGCCCCCGCTCCACACCCAACGGGTCTTGCCCATGCCGCCGCACCCCCGCCGGCATCTCCAGTTAATCCACCGTGTACACAGGAACAGCTGCCCGACCGGCTGCTCAGTCGGGGCGCGATCCTCGACTAGGGAGGACCCGCGGCCACCGAGACCGAGACCTCGCCACGGTTGTCGGCCGGATCGTCGTCGGGGAAGGTCAGCCAGAGGCTCCTGGCTCCGCTGACTGTCCGCACCGCCCCTGCTTGCAGCACGCCCACGGACGGGTCCTCGGCCCCATCGACGAAGTAGAGAACGCCGGCGCTGGTCCCCGAAGCGCCCAGAGAGACTCGACCGGACACATCGAGCGAGTAGACCGCCGTCGGGTCGAGACCAATCATCCGGGGGAACCGATCGCCAGGGACGAAACCATTGGCCCCCACCTCCACCGGCAGCACCGCGGTACGCCGGGATGTCGCCTCGGTGACCCGAACCTTCAGAGTCCCGGCCCCCTGCTCCCCTGGCAGCCGCACCGCGAAGGCGTACAGCGCGCGCGCTCCGGAAACCGTCGCGGCCCGGGTCTGGTCGAGCGTGCCGAAAGCCGCGTTGCCGCTGCTGCCCGTGGGCCGCTCCGCGAACCAGACGACCTCGTGCACCGCGCGGCGACCCGGGCCCTCCCCCGCCGCGCCCACGCCTTCGAGCGCGAGCCGATAGGTGCTCGCGGGGTCCAGGCGCATCCGCGCCGCGGCGGTCGCCGGCACCGCCAGCGCATGCGCCCGTGCCGACACCTCCAGCCGCCTGACCCCGGGCCAGGCCGCGACCGGCACGGGGACCGCGGGCTCGTCCAGGGGATCGCGCACATCCGCGACCTGCGACAGGCCCGGAGCGGCGCCCCCGCCCTCCACCAAGCGCCCCTTCAGGGCTGCTTGGACCTGGAGGGTGTGCTGCCGGGTGGGCGGCAGGGTCTGCTTGAACGGAGGCTGGCCTGCCACGGCCAGCTCGAGCTCGTGCTCGCGGTCGGCGGAGAGGTTCTCGATTCGAGCCGGCGTGGCGAGCCCCATGTCCCGTCCGTCGAGCCGTACCGCGGCGCCCGGCGGCTGGGAATCGACCTCCAGGGTGTAGGTCCTGCCGCGCAGCAGCCCCACCGAGCCCCCCAGGCCCGCCGCGACCCCCAGCACCAGCACCCCGGCCGCCGTCAGCAGTCGGCGGGTGCGCCGCCCCATCGCCGCCGGTGCGACCTCGGTGTCCACGTGATCATCGGCGCCCGGCGCCCGCTTCTCGGAGGAGGTCACCTCGCCGGTCGTCGAGCCCGGGCGCTTGCCCGCGCTCCCCGGAATCCGCCAGCGGCGCATCCGCTCCACGAACTCGGCCGGCGGCTCGAGGCGGATGCCCTCTCGCTCCAGCTCGTCGTGGCAGACGAAGCGCGCCAGGTGGGAGACCGACTCCGCGGAGAACGTGGGATCGGCCTCGTGCAGGTAGTGGCGCAGCGCGTCCTGCATCTCCACCGCCGTCTGATAGCGGTCCTCGGGCCGGAGCGCCATGGCCCGCAGGACGATCAGCTCGAGCGCGCGCGGAACCTCGGGGTTGATCAGCGAGGGCGGCACGAAGGTGCCCTTGGAGATCTTCGAGAGCACCTCGATCATCTTGCCCTCGAAGGGCCGCCTGCCGACGATGAGCTCGTAGAGCACGATGCCGGCGGCGAAGATGTCGGAGCGTCCGTCCGGCGGCTTGCTACGGGCCTGCTCGGGCGAGAAGTAGACGTACTTGCCCTTCATCGCCCCGTGCTCGGTTTCCTGGCGCCCACCCGCCGAGCGGATCTTCGCGATGCCGAAGTCCACCAGCTTGACCTGCCCCTCGAAGCTCACGATGACGTTCTGGGGCGAGACGTCGCGGTGCACTATCCCCAATGGCCGGCCCTGCTCGTCGCGCAGCAGATGGGCGTAGTGCAGCCCGGAGCAGACCGCCGCCATGATGTAGGCGGCGATGGGCAGGGGGACCTGGTAGCCGAGATCGCGCAGCCCCCGGGCCAGGCGCGACAGGGACTGGCCGTTGACGAACTCCATCGCCAGGAAGAACTCGCCGTCGATCTCCCCGAAGTCGAAGACCTGGGCGATGTTCCCGTGGGCGAGGCTCATCGCGATCTTCGCCTCGTTGGTGAACATCGAGACGAAGGCCGGGTTGCCGGCGTAGTGCGGCAGGATGCGCTTGATTACCACCGACTTGGTCACCCCGGCGGCAGCCACGTACTTGGCGCGAAAGATCTCGGCCATCCCGCCCGCGGCAATGCGGTCGAGCAGCAGGTACTTGCCAAAAGGCTGGCCCGAGTTGCTGGGCATCTATCGATCACCCATGAACGCCGTCAGGTCCCCCGGGGCGAAAGCGGGCCGAGAGCCTAGCACAGGCCCACCCCACGCCGAGGCCTCTCATGGCCGGCACCTTCGCCGGACTGGCTGGGCAGCGGGGCGTGAGTAGAATCGCCCGTCCGTCTCTAGGCGGGACAGAGGAGGAACCTTGGTTCGGCAGCATGCCGTGTCGCGGGGAAAGAGCCGGAGACGCCCGGCGTGGTGCGTGCTGCTGGCCCTCGCCTTGGTAGCCGCCACCGCGGCCGCGGCCTGCCACAAGGCACCGCCTTCCCCGCCGCCGGCCTGGCTCCCCAGGGTCCCCGACGGCTACGGCGAGCCCTATGAGGCGAAGGCCGTGCTCGGAGTGCAGGATCGCCGGCTCCGCCTGCCGACAGGTCAGGTCTGCGGGGCGGAGGCGGCAGACTGCGCCGAGCCGCTCGCCGCCTTGCAGGGCCAGGCCCTCGCCCTCGAGCTCGACGGATCGTCGAGGATGGCCGACCTCTCCGCGCCCCTGGCCGCGCTCGCGCTCGCCTTGCGCCCCGGGGCGACGGCCTGCCTGGCGGTGGCCGACTCGCAGGGCCGGCGCTGCGTCCCCTTTCGGCCCTTCTCCGGAGACGACTTCGGCGCCTGGCTCGATGCCGACAAGCCGCTGGGCAAGCTCCGGGTGATCATGCGCTCCGACGGGATGGAAGTGGTGGCCGACCGGGGAAAGCTCCCCGGGCCTGACCGCTACGGGCCGTCGCTGCCCCCCGTGGAAGGAAAGCCCGACTTCGCCGGGCTCGACCGCGCCGCATCGCTCCTGGCGGTGCGCTTCCGCGACGAGACGGTCGCCGGGCTGGCGCCAAGCCCCTCGCTGCCCGTCGCCCAGGTCGCACACGCGTTGGCGCTGCTCAACGGCCCAGGCGGCGGGCGCTTTGAGACGACCTTCCTCGTCTACCCCTAGCCCGACCTTCGCATTTTGAGCCCGTCTTTCGAGTGGCCTGGACAGCGCACCATCGTGGAAGGAATCGCGATGCCTGAGCCGCGTCGCTGGAGCTGTGACTGAGCGAAAGGAGCCGTTACAGCGGTCGCCTTGGCTGGCAAGCCACGGCCTCCCTTCCTTCAACTAGCCCGAGCGATTACAGGGTCGCCCCTCTTCCCATGGCCGATGAAGCCGGCCAGAGCTCAGCTGGCGGAGGGAGGCTTGCCTCGCTCCGGGACATCGGCGGCCGAAGCCACGGGGCTGGCCAGCAGATCGGTCGGCGCAGGGGCGGGCGGCGTGGCGCTCGCGGAAGCGGCCGCGTCCTCGGCGGCCTTGATGGCTTGGAAGTCGATCGCCTTGAGATTCGGCTCCTGGGCGATCGGAGCGGCAGGCTGGGACGCGCGGCGCTGGCCTCGGCCCATGGCCCACAGGCTCAAGGCGATTCCCGCGAGGGAGCCTCCCACCAGGACCACCATCGCCAAGGGCGAGGCGTAATACTCGAACCCCCAGGAGACGCTCGTCAGCATCACGGAGGTCACCTGCAGGGTGAGAACCATCGAGGTGACGATGACGCTGCGCGCGCCCTGGAAGTAGAGGCCCGCCGCGAAGGCCAGGACGGGCGCGACCAGCAGCAACCCCAGGTTCCCGTAGAGCACCTTCAGAACGAGGATGGCCGCTCCGCTCGGCTTGAGGTTCGGCGACAGCCTCATCGCCACCTGAGAGGAGAGCAGCGTTGTCAGGACGAAGGCGGCGACGCCCAGGGCCACACCGAGCTGGATGGCCCGCAGCGCCTTCTTGAGCGGCGAGGGAGGCTTGGCCGGCTTGGCGAAGAACATGGCGGGGCGAGTATAGCCCGGACCCGCCTACGGCTCGTCTCCTGGCCCGAGGCGGCTGGGCAGGCCTGGCGATTCCTCGTAGAACACCTTCTCCAGGCACAAGCCGTGGGCCGGTGCGGTGGCCCCGGCGCGGGTGCGATCGCCGCCGGCAAGAACTTCGGCGACCGAGGCCTCTGCGCGCCGGCCCCGGCCCACCTCCACCAGCGTGCCGACGATGTTGCGCACCATGTGCTTCAAGAAAGCCGTGGCCTCGATCTCCAGCTCCACCAAGGGTCCGTCGCGGCGCACCTCGAGGCGGCGCACCTCGCGGACCGTGGTGCGCGCCTCGCAGTCGCTGGCGCGGAAGGCAGAGAAGTCGTGCCTTCCCAAGAGCATCTGGGCGGCGCGGGCCATGCTCTCCAGGTCGAGGGGCTGGAAGATCTCCCACGCCTGGCGGCGCTCGAGCGGCGCGCGGGTGGGCCGGTTGACGATGCGGTAGAGGTAGATCTTGCCGCGGGCAGAGCGGCGCGCGTCGAACCCCTCGCCGCGCTCGAGCGCCTCGGTGACGGCGATGTCCTTGGGCAGCAGCGCATTGGACCCGGCGACGAAGGCCTTGAGCGGCAACGTCTTGCCCGTGCGCAGGCTCGCCACCTGCCCCCGCGCGTGAACCCCGGCGTCGGTGCGACCGGCCCCGGTGACCTTGACCGGCTCCTGGAGGAGCTTGGAGAGAGAGCGCTCGAGCTCGGCCTGAATCGAGGGGCCATTGGGCTGCACCTGCCAGCCCACGTAGCCGGTCCCGTCGTACTCGAGCGTCAGCTTGAGAGTGCGCACCCCGTGGTTCTAGCACCCTGCGCCCGGGAGGACGCCATCCTGAACATCGAACACAAAGAATCCGGTCACCCCGAGCGAAGCTCCCGCCGCGCAGCGGTGGGAGCGGAGTCGAGGGCCTCTCGAATCCGGGGCTCGCGCTCCTGAGCTTGCCGAAGGGTCGCCCCCGCGCTCGGGGAGACCGGAGATTCTCGGCCCGTTCAGGATGGCATCCACTTCCCCCGCGCCCGAGGTGAGCAGCCGCTGTCATCGCGAAGGGCGTCGCCTGCCCGCCTGCCGCCCGGGAGGACTGCGCGGGGGAGGCCGGCTGGCTCGCTGCTGGATGCGCAGTGTATCGTCGCTCTGTCGCTCTTCACACACTTGGGGAATACCTACATGGCGCTGGAGTCTGCAGAGACGCAACCGCACCTGGTGGGCGGCGCGGAGATTTCCTCCCTCCCTGACGGCTCCTGCTCGATACGCCTCGCCACCGCGCAGGCTCCTTTGCTGGCCCGCGCCTTCCTTGGCGACCGCGCCCCCGCCGCCGTGGTGCTCCTCGGCCCTGCCCCATTCGGCGACACCATGCTCGACCTCTGTGGCCGCCTCGCCGCCCGCGGGGCCAGCGCCCTGATGTGCTTTCCCCGCCCCGGAGCACAGGCGCCAGCAGCGTTGCGCTCGACGGTCGCCTTCCTGCGAGGCCGAGGCGCGCGCCGGGTTGCCGCCGTGGGCGCGGCCGACTCCGCTCTCGCCGTGCTGCAGGATGCCGCGGCGATCGACCTCGAATCGGTGCTCCTGCTGGGACCTCGCGAGGTGCCGCAGGATCCGCCTTGTGATCTGACGCGAGGGCGTCCTCTCGTGGTCTGCACCGGCTCCGACACGGTGGCAGTGCGCAGGCTTTCGAGGCTGCCTCACGTGACCTTCCTCCAGTTCCCGGGAGCGAGCGAGACCTTCGAGGAGGTCCGTTCGGATCTCGCCGCCGGGTGCCTGCCGGCCCTCCTGCGCTCGTTGGGGCTGACGGCGGTCGACCGCGAAGCTTGACAGTACGCCGAAGGCATTGGAGTTTTGGGCGGCAGGGACCAAACGGGGGCCCGCTTCCATGCCAGCAATCGTCCAGGTGGTGCCGGTCGGCGCGGCGGCACGCTCGTTCGTAAGGGACCTTGCCGAGCCCGTCTCGAGCGTGTTCGGAGTCGAGGTCTGTCTAGGCCCGCCTCTCGCGGAGCCGAAGTACGCCTTCAACAAGGATCGCCAGCAGTACCACTCGGCCGCCATCCTGCGACGCCTGGCGGCGACCCGAGGCAGAGAGCAGCTGGGCGTCCTCGGAGTGGCCGAGGTCGATCTCTTCATTCCCGATACGCCCTATGTCTTCGGCGAGGCCGACCGCGAGAGCCACTCGGCGATCGTCTCGCTGGCCAGGTTGCGTCCCGAGTTCAACGGGGCGGCTCAGGACAACGACCTTCTGCGAGCGCGCGGCCGGACCGAGGTGGTTCACGAGGTCGGCCACCTCCTCGGGCTGTCGCACTGCGACGACCCGCGCTGCGTGATGTACTTCTCCAGTTCCGTGACCGACACCGACCGCAAGGGCTGCGCTCTGTGCAACGACTGCCGCACCGAGCTCGCTCGCGTCGTTCGGGGACGCTGAAGTCCCGCTTGGGGGGCCTGCGGGGAGGCGTGCTCAGCCTTCTTGCCGACGCTTCGCCAGCAGATAGGATGCGCGCACACCCATCGTCCCACACGCGCATGGTCGAGCCCGTCCAACTCAACTTCTTCCACGACGTGCTGTGCGCCTTCTGCAGCGTGACGGCAGAACGCCTGCGTCAGATCGAGCTGGAGTTCGGCGACCTGGTCCACCTGGAGTACAAGCCCTTCCCGTTGCGCCTGGAGGACGCGGCACCCTCCGGCCGCGACCTGCGCCGCCAGGTGCGCTGGATCAAGCGCGCGGCGAAGGAGCCGGAGGGAGACGGGCTCTCGCCCTCTCTCTGGCGCGGCCTGGATCCTCCGCTGTCGAGCCTGCCCCCTCTGGTGGCGGCAGAGGCGGCACGCCATCAGGGCCTGTGCGCCCAGAGGCGGCTGCTGCGGCGGCTGCGCGAGGCGGCCCTCAAATGCGGGGTCAACGTCGCCCGGCGCGACGTGGTCCTGGAGCTGGCCTCCGCCTCCGGTCTGGACATGGACCGCTTCATTGCGGCCTACGACGCTCCGGCGACTCTCCGGGCCGTCGAGGCCAGCCGCGGCGAGGCCCTTCAGCACGGCGTCCATGCCCTGCCCTCGGTCGTGGTGGGCGAGAGCTGGCTTCTTACCGGCGTGCGCGAGCTGCATGAGTACCGGGAGGTCGTCTTGCGCTGGCTTCAGCGCTGCGGCGGGCCATCGGCGGGAGTGCTGAACTAGCTGTGCCTTGGGCTGAGGAGTGGGGCCGTGAGTTGTGAGTTGTGAGTTATGAGTTGTGAGCAGCGAGCCCAGGGCGCGAGGCCCGGCGCCCGTCGATGATTCCCAGGGGCGCGGACGCGATGCCCCTGCGCGAAGAGCGCCTCCTCCGTGCTGACGGAGGGGCATCGATGGTAGAACCTCTTCGCCGGGTAACCGCCGAGCTGCCTCGGGTGTGAATGGTGGCGACCCGATGTCGTCCAATGGTTCGAGGCTCTTGTCGAAGTTGGGGAGAACGCCATGCGGTCCTTGCGATTGATGCTCGCGGCGCTGTCGGTTGTCGCGGCCTCCGGCTGCGTAGCAGTGGAGAGACGGCCGGTGGTCTACGAGACCACTCCCCCTCCTCCCCCGGTGGTCACCCGCACGGTCTTCCGCTACTTCGGCCCCCACCACATCCCTGACGCGTGGGGCGGTGGCTGGTGCTACTTCGACGGGGTTCATGACCACGACTATGGTCCGGAGAACCCCAGCTGGTACCGCTACGAGCAAGGGGTCTACCACTACTCCGCAGCCATCGTGGTGAGCTACTGGGACGTGCATCCCGACAACTATGGCGGCTGGTGCTACATCCACGGCGGGCACACCCACAACTACTACCCGCCCCGCGGACATCATCAGCACTTCGGCTGGGACCGCTCGCGGCGCCATTACCAGTACTCTCCACATGAGGCCCGTCCGGCCTACGGCGCTCCCTCGACGGGCGGCCCGGTTCACGGCACCCCGAACACAGGTCATCCGGCCCAGGGCTCTCACGGCACCGGCCAGCCTGTCTATGGCGCCCCTTCCACGGGCAATCCGGTCTACGGAGCACCCTCCACCGGGAACCCCGTCCACGGCACGCCTTCGAACAACCCCTCGACCGGCAATCCGGTCTACGGAGCGCCATCCGGTCCGGCGACGAACCCCGGCCACGGCCACGGCGCACCGGCCGGCTCTAACCCGGTGTACGGAACTCCTGGCAGCAACCGACCTCCTGATCCCGGCATCCCCAGCCACGTAGGGCCACCCCCGCCAGCCAACCGCCCGGGACCGACCACCCCTGACTCCTCCTCCACCGCGCCAGGCCGTCCTGGATTCGTCAACGACCGCCGTCCCGACTTCGACCGCCCCAACATCGACCCCGACCGCCAGCCTTCCTCTCCGGGCTCGGGCAGCCTCCAGCCTGCAGCCCGCCCTGGCTACGACCGCCCCAACATCGATCCTGGCCGCCAGCCTTCCTCTACGGGCTCGGGCAGCCTCCAGCCCGCGACCCGCCCTGGCTACGACCGCCCGGCTGTCGATCCCGGCCGCCAGCCTTCCTCTCCGGGCTCGGGCAGCCTCCAGCCGGCGACCCGCCCTGGCTACGACCGCCCGACGCCCAACACGGGTGGTTCGCCTTCTTCGTCCAATCCGCGGCCGGACATGTCGCGAATCCCTGCCCGCGAGGACCACCACCGGACCAAGCCGCCACCACCGCCCGATCCTCCGCACACCCCGCGCCCGGCCGCACAGGCCGTCACCCCACGTCCGGCCGCGCAGCCCTCCACCAGTGCCGTCGCGCCGCCCAACGGCAAGCCCGTCGCTCCGCCTCCCGTCCAGACCACCAACAACGACAAGAAGAAGGAGCGACCGAGGGTCCGGTAGCTCTTCCGAGCCCGAGCGCTAGAAACGCCAAGGGACCGCTCCCAGGAGGATCGGTCCCTTCGCCTTGTCTCGGGATTGGACCGCGACCCCGAGCCGCTATGATGGCCAGAGCCATGCGTCCTGCCATCCATCTTACGACTCTGCTCTTCTTGGCCGCGACCGCCTGCGCCGATGGCTCCTCGCTCGCGGACGCCGGCAGCACCCCGGACACGGGTCCGTTCGCAGTCACGGGAGCGGTCCAGGTCCACCCGCTCGCCACCAGCTGGCTCATTGCCCACGGAAGCCCCGTGCCGGAAACCGAGGGCTTGTCCCTGACGCTGGAGGACCCCTACGTCCTCGAGCGCGAGCCCGACGCCGGAGTCGTCGCCTCCACGACCCTGGGCCCCGGAGGCCGGTTCGACTTCGTCGACCTCGATGGGCGCATCGCACTGGGGCTCACCGCCACGGTGTGGGATCCGCGAGGGCCCTCGGCCCCTGCCGATGCCGGGCTCTCGTGGCGCACCTTTGTCCGCACCCAGACCTTCGTGCTCGAGGGCAAGCCCCATGACCTCGCCGACGCCCGCGCCTTCAGCTTGCCCGCCCAGTTCGTCAACGCCCTCGCCGACGCGACGGGCGAAATGGACCTCGAGGCACAAGGCTTCCTGCTCGGACTGGTGCTGGACGCCCAAGGGCGCCCCACCGCCGGCGCCGAGGTCGTCGGGTACGCGCTCGAGAAGGCCCGCCTGCGCTACCTCGACCCCGAGCTCCGGCCGATGCCCGAGGCCCAGGCCACCTCAGAGAGCGGCGCCTTCCTGGTCGTGGGACGAGTCGAGCTGATGAACTTCTCCGTCAGCGGACGTAGCGACCTCGGGCAGCGTAAGGGCCTCGCGCTCCCAGGGCAGGCGTTCGCGATTGTGCTCCAGACGCCTTAGGCGCGAAAAAAGTACCCCGCCCTTCCTTGCAGCAGCCAGCACTTCGACTAGGTTAGTCCGCCCCGCGACGGCCTGTCGCCGCGCGAGCGAACCTTCCAGGGAGCATTCATGGGTCCCCTCGCCATCACCCTCCTCATCGTCGCCGCTGGAGCGTTCTTCGCCTTCACCATGCAGCACCGGCTGCGCCTGCTCGCCAAGCTGGGCAAGGACGATCGCTTCGATCGGCCGGGCGAGCGCCTCAAGGCGCTGCTGCGCTTCGGCATCGGCCAGAGCCGGCTCGTGGATCGCGAGGAGCGGCTGCCGGGCGTGATGCACGCGCTCATCTTCGCGAGCTTCCTCGTGCTGGCCCTGCGCACCATCACGCTGTTCGCGATGGGCTACTCGCCGACGTTCCACCTGCCGCTGCTGGGCGAGGACAACCCGGTGGGGCGCGGCTACCTGCTCCTCAAGGACGTCATCCTGGTCGTGGCCTTCCTCGCGTCCGCCTACTTCATCCTCCTGCGCGCCCTGCGACGACCCGACCGCATGACTGCGAGCTGGGAGGCCTACCTCATCCTCGGCTTCATCGCCGGGTTGATGCTCACCGACATGCTCTTCGAGGGCTCGGTGCTGGCCATCGCCCGCAAGCCATTCGATGCCTGGCTTCCGGTGAGCTCGGCGACGGGCCTGGCCCTGGGCTCGATGGGCCTGTCCGGTGAGGCGTTGGCGACGCTGGCCGCGGTCGGCTTCTGGGCCCACATCTGCATCATCCTGGTCTTCGGCAACTTCCTGCCCTACGGCAAGCACTTCCACGTCATCACCGCGCTGCCCAACGTCTACTTCTCGCGCCTGACCCCCTCGGGGCAGCTGAGCAAGCTCGACCTGGAGAACGCGGAGAGCTTCGGCCTGGCCCGGGCCACCGACTTCACCTGGAAGCAGCTCTTCGACGTCTACAGCTGCACCGAGTGCGGCCGCTGCCAGACCCACTGCCCGACCTACCAGACGGGCAAGCCGCTGACGCACAAGGGCCTCAACTTGAACATCAAGGAGCACCTCTACGACCAGTCCAAGGCCATCCTCGCCGGCAAGAAGGGCGAGGACCTGCCGCTGGTGCCTGGCGGGGTGGTCTCCGACGACACGATTTGGACCTGCACCACCTGCGCCTGGTGCGAGACCGCGTGCCCGGTGCTCATCGAGAACCTGCCGCGGCTGATGGAGATGCGCCGCTACCAGACGCTGATGGAGTCGAAGTTCCCGCAGGAGATCACCCGGGTCTTCAAGGGGCTGGAGACGCAGGGCAACCCGTGGGGTCTGGGCTCGAACACCCGGGACGCCTGGGCCGAGGGCCTCGAGGTTCCGCGCTGCTCCGACGGCGCCGAGTTCGAGTGGCTGTTCTTCGTCGGCTGCGCGGGGGCCTTCGACGACCGGCAGAAGAAGGTCAGCCGGGCGATCGTGAAGATCCTCCAGGCCGCGGGGTTGAAGTTCGCCATCCTCGGCAACGAGGAGACCTGCAACGGCGAGGCGGCGCGGCGCATGGGCAACGAGCTCGTCTTCCAGACGCTGTGCCAGCAGAACATCGAGACGATGAAGGGCTACAAGGTCCAGAAGATCCTGGTGCAGTGCCCCCACTGCTTCAACACGCTCAAGCACGAGTATCCGCAGTTCGGCGGAAACTACGAGGTGGTGCACCACGCCGAGCTCATCGAGCGCCTGCTCAAGGAGGGCAAGATCAAGCTCGCGCAGACCGAGGAGCTCAAGAAGCTCTCCGGTCCGGTCACCTACCACGACAGCTGCTACCTGGGCCGCCACAACGACGTCTACGAGGCTCCGCGCGCCGCCCTGAAGGCCGTGCCTGGGCTGAACCTGCTGGAGCTCGGTCGCAGCGGGCGACAGGGCTTCTGCTGCGGTGCCGGTGGAGGGCGCATGTGGATGGAGGAGAAGATCGGCACCCGCGTGAACCAGAACCGGATCGCCGAGATCGCCCAGAGCGGCGCGGCCACCGTGGCCACCGCCTGCCCCTTCTGCCTGACCATGCTCAAGGACGCCGCGGGGGAGAAGAACCTCGACCAGCTGCAGGTCCGCGACGTGGCCGAGCTGGTCGCCGATGCGCTTGCGGCGACCGAGGCCAAGAAGCCCGAAGGCGAGCGCTCCTCGGCCTGACCCTGACCCGGCCGAGCCTGAGGTCCTTGCCCATCTTGCGCAAGATCTCCAACCCAGCCCGATCCCTCCCTGGAGGGTAGACTCCCGCCCATGGCCTACTTCTCCGAGCGACTCCCCCACGTCGTCACCCGCGCAGACCTGGCGACCCTGCTCACGCCCACCTCTGCCGCGGCGCAATCGGTCGATGACGAGGAGGCGCACGACCGCCTGACTCGGGCTGTCTCGGAGCCGGAGCTGCTCGAGGACCTCTATTGGGGGCTCTCCGAGGCGCTCGCAGCCCAGAAGGGCCCGCGAACCGACCCCGAGTCCCTGATGGACAAGCTGTCCAAGCGCGTCCAGGAGCGAAAGGGACGGCTCGCGGCGGCGGAGGTCACCCCGGAGATCGCCGCGGCGCTGGTGCGCATCAATTTACTCATCGGCTTGGCCCCTGACACCATGCGCGCAGTGCTGGCGAGCGCCAAGGGGAAGGCAGCCCTCGACAAGGGTCTGCGTGCGCTGGGCGCTCACCTCGTCAGGGAGCTCCTGAAGTAGACAGGCGGCCCTTTTCCCGAAGGGCGAACAGCCCAAGGGCGACGGCATCCATGGCGCGCGGCCGAGGCTCGGGCTGAATGGCCGAAGCCGGGACGCGGGGGCAGCTTTTCAGGAAGTCCTCCCGATGACCGCGACCCGCGCCGGCGACGGAAGCTCTCACCGCAAGCTCGCCTACATGTTGGCGGCCGTGGCCGCGGTCGGCCCATTCTGCATCGACGCCTATCTGCCCTCGATGACGGAGATCGGCCGCACCTTCGGCGTCCCCATGTTGGCGGTGCAGCAGACGCTGACCGCGTACATGGCGCCCTTCGCGGTCATGACGCTGTGGCACGGGGCCCTCTCCGACAAGTGGGGGCGGCGGCGGGTGACGCTGGTGGCGATGGCCCTGTTCGGGCTGGCCTCGCTCGGGTGCGCGGCGGCGAGCGACCTCGACACGCTCCTCGTGTTCCGCGCCCTGCAGGGGATGACCGCCGGTGCAGGGATGGTGGTGGGGCGAGCAGTGGTCCGCGACCTGCGCGACGGGGCCGAAGCCCAGCGGATGATGTCGCTGGTCTCGTTGGTCTTCGCGATCGCCCCGGCGGTCTCCCCGTTGATCGGCGGCTGGCTGCACCACTGGTTCGGCTGGCGCGCAGTCTTCCTCTTCATGGCCGCGTTCGCCCTGGCCATCTTGGTTTGGTGCTGGCGCTCCCTGCCCGAGTCGCTTCCACCCGAGAGACGCCAGCCCTTCCGCCCCGCCTTCCTGCTGCGCTCCTATGGGAAGGTCCTGA
>JACRCT010000592.1 GCA_016218885.1 Deltaproteobacteria bacterium
CCATCTCGGCCAGATGGCGCTGGAGCAGCGCCACCAGCGCCGAGCGCAGCTGAGCGCTCCCCGCCGGCGCCCGGGCCCGACGCACGTGGGCGAAACCTGCTGCCCTGGCGATCTCCACCAGCGCCACGTCCAGCTCCCAGCGCGTGGCCAGTCCCTCGCAGGCGTGCGAGAGGGGGATCAGCACCAGGGCGCGGCGCTTCTCGGAGGCCAGCCGCTCGATCTCCTCGGCGGCTTCCGGCATCAGCGTCGCCCGCGGGTCGACCCCATTCTGATACGCCAGCGAGAACGGGTTGCGCACCCCCATGGCCTCGTGGACCGCGGCGGCGAAGGCCTGGGCCCGCGGCAGCGCGGGATCGGTGCCGCCCTTCACCGGCTGCCCCTGCAGCAGGAACATCAGGTGCGCCTCCGGGCGCTCGCCCAGCGGCACGCCTTCGAGCGCGGCCAGAGCCTCGACCGCGAAGGCTTGGCGCACCCCGGCTTCGCTCTCGAACCCGTCGATCATCGACAGGTCGAGGTCGGGGAAGTCGTTGCCGCACAAGGACAGCTCGACGCGCATCGAGCGGCTGCCCCCAGGGCTCGAGAACGTGCGCGCGAACATTCCCACCACCCGCCGGCATCCGGCGCCGCGCACCTTCTCCAGGATCTGCGGGAGCGCGGGCCCGGAGTGGCGGAAGGCGACGAAGGGCCGCACCGGGGCCTCAAGCCGTTCCGCGAGGCCCAAGGCCAGAGCGCTGGCGAGCTTCTCCAGCTCCACTTCATCGGGCGCGGTCCCGCCGATGGCCTTGAGGGCCGTCTTCACCCCGCTCTGGCGCGAGAAGGCGAGCCCCATGGCCACGAGGTCGAGGAACAGCCCGGAGAACGAGTGCTGCAGCACGTAGGGGTCGCGGTACAGGCGGCGCAGGAAGGCGGGCACGTCGTCCACGTTGGCGGGTGCGCCGATATCGAGCAGCAGCAGCCCGAGGGGGGAGGTGTCCGAGTAGGAATGCGAGCTGGAGGCCGACGCGGGCGGGGCCAACGGCGTCGAGTCGGGCTCGCCGGAGGGCGCGGGCGCCGCCGCCGGCTCTGGTCTGGGCTCGGTCTGGGCGGGCACCGCCGAGCCGCCGGGTGCGGTAGGCGCGGGCGTCTCGGGAACCGAAGCGGCCGGTGCTTCCGGGGTCTTGGGGTCGCTCATGATTCCTCCGCCCAGTCGCGGGGCCGCCGCAGCACCGCCAACAGGCTCGCCTCAGGGCTGCCCTCCACGGGCTCGAAGTCATACTCCCAGCGGACCAGCGGCGGCAGCGACATGAGGATGCTCTCGGTCCGACCGCTCGTCGAGAGTCCGAACGCGGTCCCGCGATCGTACAAGAGGTTGAACTCCACGTAGCGACCGCGCCGCACCATCTGGAAGCGCCGCTCGCGCTCACCGAAGCAGAGACCCCTGCGCCTCTCCACGATGGGCCGGTAGGCGGGCAGGAACGCGCTCCCCAAGTCGACCAAGAACCGCTCCAGCCGCTCCGCCTCTCCCTGCAAGTGGTCGAAGAAGATCCCTCCCACGCCGCGCGCCTCGCCCCGGTGCTCGAGCCAGAAATACCGGTCGCATTCCTGCTTGAAGCGCGGGTACCAGCCCCCATCATGCCGATCGCAGGCGGCCTTGAGCGTGCGATGGAAGTGGCGCGCGTCCTCCTCGAAGAGCACGTAGGGCGTCAGGTCCGCGCCGCCGCCGATCCACGAAGCGGCTCCGCGCTCGAGACGGCGGAAATTGGCGTGGACGGTAGGCACCATCGGGCTCGCGGGGTGGAGCACCAGCGAGACTCCGGTGGCGCTGAAGCGGTCGCCCTCGCCGGGCAGGTTGGCCGCCAGGGCCTCGGGCACCGCACCGAAGACGTGGGAGAAGTTGACCCCCGCCCTCTCGAACAGCGCGCCGCCTTCGAGCACCCGGGTGCAACCGCCGCCGCCCCCGGGGCGCTCCCAGGAGTCCTCGCGGAAGCGGGCGCCGCCGTCGAGCGCCTCCAGCGCCGTTGTCAGCTCGTCCTGGAGGTGGCGCATGCGCTCGACGAGCTCAGCCATCCCGCCGCTCCGAGTGGCGGTGGACCAGCTCCACGAGGAGCTTGGCGGCCTCGGGATCAGTGGGGGGCAGGATGCCGTGCCCGAGGTTGAAGATGTGCCCCAGCGGGCCGGCGCGCTTCAGGATGTCCTTCACCCGCGCCTCCAGCTCCTCGGGTGGGAGGAAGAGCGCGATGGTGTCGAGGTTGCCTTGCACCGCCACGTCGGGGCCGAGGCGGGCGCGGGCGGCGTCGATCTCGATGCGCCAGTCCAGGCCCATGGCGTCGGCGCCCACGCCCTTGAGGACCTCCAGCAGCCCCGAGGAGCCGGTGGCGAACATGATGAGCGGCGCGCCTTCCCTCTTCACCGCCTGCGCGATGCGCTGCAGGTAGGGGACGCCCCACACCGCGTAGTCGGCAGGCGAGAGCTCGCCGCCCCAGGAGTCGAAGATCTGGACCGCGCTCGCGCCCGCGCGCACTTGCGCGGCCAGGTAGGTCCCGAGAGTGTCGGCGAGCAGGCCGAAGAGCTTGTGCGCTGCCTTGGGCTGCTCATAGAGGAAGCGCTTGGCGAGCAGGAAGCTCTTCGAGCCGCCACCTTCGATCATGTAGCTCGCCAGGGTGAAGGGCGCGCCGCAGAAGCCGATGAGCGGCACGCGACCGGAGAGCCCCTTGACCGTGCTGCGGATGGCCTCCATCAGCGAGCCGGTCTCGACCTCGGGGTCGAAGCCGTGGAGGCGATCGACGTCGGCTGGGGCGCGCAGGGGGTCGTGGAGCTTGGGCCCGTGGTCGCCCAGCTCCAGCTTCATCCCCATCGCCTCCACGGGGATGAGGATGTCCGAGAAGATGATCCCCGCGTCCACGCCCAGGCGGTCCACCGGCTGGATAGATACCTCGGCAGCGAGATCCGGCGTCTTGCAGAGGGTGAGGAAGTCCACCTTGGAGCGAATCGCCCGGTACTCGGGCAGGTAGCGTCCGGCCTGTCGCATGATCCACACCGGAGTGCGGTCCACGGGTTGACGGCGCAGGGCGCGCAGGAGGCGATCGTTCTGGAGCATGGCTGGGATTCATCCCATGGAGGGGGAAGGTGGGGAAGAGCGCGAATGGATGCCGCCCGTCCAGCGCTTCGAGCATCACTTCGATCCCAGGTCGTCCTGGACCTGCTTGGGGTTGCTCGTCCAGCTGTGATCGGGCGGGACGTAGCCGCCCCCCATGTTGTCGAAGCCGATCCATTCGCGGTCATTGTGCTCGGGGACACAGGCGTCTCCCACCTCGGGCGGCTCACGGGAGACGGCGGCGCGGTCTGGCACAGTGAAGGGCG
>JACRCT010000588.1 GCA_016218885.1 Deltaproteobacteria bacterium
GGTGACGAGGACGAGTGACTTGCCGAGCGCCCGTACTCCAGACGCTGTGGGAGCGGCTGGCTTGGCTGTGGGATCGCGTCCCGACGGGACCATGGAGAAGCCTGTCTTCTTGGGCTCTGGCCTTTCACCTGAGCGCGTGTCGCTGGGCCAGGGGCTGTTCTACCTCGCCTGCGGCCTCTGGCCGCTTTTCGACCTGCGCAGCTTCGAGCAGGTGACTGGTCCCAAGCCCGAAGGCTGGCTCGTCAAGACCGTGGGCAGCTTGGTCGGCGTGATTGGCGCAACCCTGAGCCTCGCTGCGCTTCGTCGCGCCGTAGGACCCGAGATGGGGCTTTTGGGAGTGGGGAGCGCAGGCGCGCTGGCGATGGTCGACCTTTGGTACGCCGGCTGGCGCAAGCGCATCCATCCCCTCTACCTGCTGGACGCGGTAGCCGAGTTGGCTCTGATCGGCGCCTGGGGCCTGGCGTTCGGACGGCCTGGCGCTTCTGAGCGTACCCCCCGAGCCCATCGGACGGGCCGTCCGCCTTCGGCTCAGTGAAGCGTCTTGCGCGGCCCGGGCTGCACCCGCACGTTCGGCTCATGCGTACGGCGCGCACCTTTCCGATCCTGAGGGTACTCGCGCTGCTCCTGGCCTTCGCAGGGTGCGCGCACCAGGCCGGCAAGCAGGCAGCCGAGGGTGCGGTCGAGGAGCTGGCAGAACCGCCCGCGCCCGCCGTCTCTGGCGATCTTGCCAAGCAGTTCGTCGAGAGCGTCCTGGTCGAGCTGAGCAAGCCCGAGCAGCTCCAGCGACTGGAACGGGTGGCACAGGCCGCCTCTGCTGGGGCACTGCATGGGGTCACGGCGCCGAGCGCTGGTCGCAGAGGGGTGGGGCTCGGAGGCAGTGGAGCCGGGACCGGTCCTGTCCCGCCGCCTGTGACCGGAACTGCTGCTGGCCAGCTCGCGCAGCAGATGGGCGATGGCCTCGCCGACGCCTTCATGCGCAGGCTCGAGCTCCAACTCCAAGGCGGCGAAGGGCCTCTGGCACGTTCCATCTCCTCGACCGCCGAGCGTGTCTCCGGCTCCCTGGTACGAGGTGCTCGGGGCGAGGTCGGCTGGTTGCCGTTGGGAATCGCCTTCGCTCTGGGGCTGCTCCTGGCCGGGACCGTCGCCTGGGCGATCTCCCTCTCGAGATCGTTGGGGCAGCTGCGACGCCGAGCACCCCCCGTCGAGCGCTGAAGGAGCTACTACGAGAACCTCTACCCGCTTTGCCACGGGGAACGAAGTCCCATGCGACGGCGCTGGCGGCCCTCAAGGAGTCCTTGCTCGGCAACGTTGGCGGCAATGACGAAAACTGAACCCCTCGCTCCTCCTCGGGGATCGTCGGGGGACAGCTCTCGATGTTGCCAGAAGGGCGTGGGCTAGATACCGCCAAGAGCGATATCGTCGGCTCAGAACGAGTTCCTCGCGAAGGAAGAGACCATGGTAGTTCGAGAGCGATGGGCGATGGCGCTGGTCCTGGTTGTGAGCGCGGTGGGCTGCGACTGCGGGGGCGGCGTCGACGAGCTCGACGACGGGGGCCGGGCAAGCCCGCGCGATGGGGGTGTGCTCTCGGACGACGGTGGTCAGGGTTGGAGCAGCGCCGACGGCGGCGCCTCCACCGCCCGCGACGGGGGTCTTCCCGACGAGACCTGTCGGCGGCTCGACCTGATCTTCGCCGTCGACGACTCCAACAGCATGTCGCAGGAGCAAGGCGCCATGCGGGACACGGTCTTCCCTGCTTTCGCGCGCAAGCTCCAGGAGCGCCTGCCGCAGCTCGAGGACTTCCGGGCGGCGGTCATCGATGCCTGCCCGCTGCCGGGCACGTTCCACACCCGCGGTGAATCCGGTGACTGTCATTTTCAGAGCGGGAAGCGATGGATTGAGTCTTCGTCCACGAACCTCGTCGAGGAGTTCAGCTGCGCCGGCTCCATCGACGCCCAGGACTCGACCTGCGCCGGCCAGGACGACGACGAGCAGCCGGCGTCGTCGGCGGCGGCTTCCATGGAGCCGCCGGCCTACGGCCCTGGAGGGCCCAACGAGGGCTTCCTGCGCGCCGACGCCTTGCTGGTGGTGGTGGCCATCACCGACGAGGACGAGCGGCCGGTCCCCGGCGCCACGGCTCAGCAGGTCTATCAGCGGATCCTAAAGGCCAAGGCCTCCGACGTGCGCCGGGTGGTGTTCCTCGGAATCGGTGGCGCGGGCTACTGCCTGGGTGAGTACGGCCTGACAGCGGAGGCCACCATGCTCAAGGAGCTGACCGGCCTCTTCGCGGCCCAGAACCGGGGCGTGTTCTGGGACCTCTGCAGCGGGCACCTCGAGGACGGCCTCGACCAGACGCTGACCCTCATCAAGACCGCGTGCGACGATCTGCCCAGCCCCACCTGCCCCGCGGGCTCCAGGGCCTGCCCGAATGGCGCGGGGGACTGCGAAACGACCGAGTACTGCGCTTCGGGCTGCTGCGTGGCGGGCATCAACTAGCCCCGGGTTCCTCGGCGGGCCGGCACCGACCATGTTCATCGGCCACTATGGCGTCGCCTTCGCCCTCAATCGGGCCTCACCGCAGACCTCGTTGGGCCTGCTCTTCCTGGCGACCACGATCGCCGACGTTCTGCTCTACGTCCTCTACCTGTTCGGTGTGGAGCGGGTGGTGATCGCGCCCGCGACCACGGCCTCGGTCCCCATCAGCTTCCAGCACATCCCCTTCAGCCACGGGCTGGCGGCGACCTTGCTGCTGGGGGCCGCTACCTTCGCGGTGGTCCTGCTCTGGTCGCGAGCCGAGCGGCGGGTACGCCTCGCGGCCGCGGGTGCGCTTGCCTTCGGGGTCGTCTCGCACTGGCTGCTCGATCTGCTCGTGCACGCCCCCGACATGCCGCTGCTGTTCGAGAGCGGCGGATACGGGCTGAGGCTCTACGACCACCCGCTCCTCACCCATGCCGTCGAGATCGGCCTGCTTTTCGGCGGGCTCGCCGTCTACCTGCGCTCCCTCGGGCTGCGCGGCCCGCGGGGGCTCGCGGGGCCGATCGGCTTGGGCGCGCTGCTCGTCGTCCTGCAGCTGGTGCTCCGTCGAGGCGCCATCCCGGTGAGCCTGGAGGCGGTCGCGATCCAGAGCGTCGCCGGGCTTTTCGCCATTGCGGGGATGGCGGCGGTGGTCGATGGGCGCGCGCGGCGCTCTCAGGTGCCCACGCCTGAGTCCCTGGGCGCCGCCGGAGCTGACGCAACGGAGGGTCCCGAACGCCTATGACGACAACAGCCCGTGCACCGTCGGCAGCGGCGTCGTTGAGACGCTCGGCACTTCTCCGCCTCGTGCTCGTACCCGGTACGACTGCACGCTGCCCGCTGCAGGGCCGGCCGTCTCAGCCAGCAGAGCAGAGAGCCAGCCATCGACGAGACTTGTGAGGCTTGTAGCCGCGATCCCGCCGGCCGTAGCCTGGGGGCATGCTCCCCTTGCTGCTCGCGTTGATGGCCGCTGTCCCCAGCCCCGAACCGCAGACCACACATCCGCCCGATGGCCCCTGGCGCTCCTTGCCAGTGATCGACCTCGAGCGCACGGTTCGAAAGCCTTTGTCGATTGTTTTCGAACCCACCACGGGGGGCAAGCGCGCCTGCGAGCGGCTGAGGTTGCGCTACGAGAACGGCGCGGTCTTCGCGGAAGGGACGCTGTGCGAGCCGGCCCGAGGCAATCGGGCGCGCACTTTCTGGCAGCAGGAGGGCCCGATCACCTTCTGGCATCCGAACGGTCAGAAGCTCGGGGAGGTCTTGGCGACGCGCACACGGTACTGGACAGCCGACGGCGTCCTCGTGGGCGAGCTGCGCAAGGGAGCCTGGCGACCGGGTCCGGCGATGGGCCAGGCGCTCACCTGCGACCGCGGCGAGCAGCTGCTCATCCTTGGGCCGAAGCTCTCCGGCGAGCACCCCAAGTTCCGACGTGAGCTGGCGCCACCGTTCACCCTGGTGTGCCGCGGCGGAGACGGCGACGCCCGCCTGGTTCGAATGGTCTGGAGCGACGGCCAGGTGCTCTTCGACGGCGCGCGGTTCTTCTACCCGAACGGAACCCTGGCGATGGAGGTTGATGGGCAGCCTTTTCGCGCGGGGATGAACGGGCTGGACATGCGTCCGCGACGTTGTTTCTCCTCCTCCGGGGCAGAGACGCCCTACCCGCTGCAGGATGGGCACGACTGGGCAACGGTGCCGCTGTTCCGGATCCGCGAGCAGGGTCAGCTCACCCCTCTGCCCGGAGCGCCGAGCGACGCCGTCCCGTGATCGCGCTAGGCAAAGCGACCGGGGCCGCCTACTGCGCCTCGGGCTGCTGCGTGAGGGGCACCAACCAGCCCCGGGCTCTTCGGTGGGGCCAAGGCTCTCGGTACCCGAGCGGGCCCAGGCGCGCAGCCGCTGAGCGCATGGCCCTCACCGCCCCGTTGTTGGCAATTGAGCATCCGGTCGCCCACCAGTAGGCTTCGGGTCCCTTGAGTGACTCGACGATGGAATCCGGGCCTCGGCGCCGCCCTTCTCTGAGCGCAGTGCTCTTCATTACGGCCCTGGCCTTCGGGCCCTTGGCTGCCAAGGCTGCTCATGCCGACGAGGTGCCCCAGTCGCCGAGTCTCTCTCGCCTCGGAGCGGTCCGGCGCGCCGTCTCCAGCAACCTCGTACTTCTCACCAAGCGCCTGGAGATGCGCCGCCAGCATCTCCTCGCCCGTGCCGCCTGGCAGCCCTACAGCCCCTCGCTCATTCTCGAGGCCGACTACCGGAAGGCCGAGGCCGACGCCTTCGGCCGTGAGCAGGTCCTGAGCTACGCGGCGGGCGTGGCGCTCAAGACCCCCATCGGCACGACCGTCGGCGCCAGCGTGGGGATGAACCAGGGATTGGCTCCGGCCTCCACCACCGGCGCACAGTCCGGGTACGCCGCCGACGGCGAGGTCAGCCTCAACGTCACCCAGCCGCTCTTGAGGGGAGGCTGGCTGCAGGGCGCGGCCCTCCCGCTGCGCGAGGCAGAGCTGCTCGACAGCATCCAGCGCGAGCTCTTCCGCGACGAGCTCAACGCTCTCATCGCCGAGGTGGACGCCGCCTATTGGGACCTGGCGGTGGCCGAGGCCGACCTCGCCATCAAGACCCGCTCTCGCGACCGCGCCCGGCAGCAGCGCGACGACACGGGCGAGAACATCCGGCGCGGCATCCTGGCCCCGGGCGAGATCTACGTGGTCGAGGAGAACGTCGTCTTCTTCGAGCAGGAGCTGCTGCGCGCCGAGGAGTCGCTGCGCACCGCTCGCCGCCGCATGGCGGAGCTGCTCGCGCTCCCTGCCGAGGGGGACCTCAAGGTCCAGGACGAGCTCGCCAAGCCGGAGCTGCAGGTGCCCGACCGCAAGGTTGCCCTCGACTAGGGCCTGCTCGTTAACCCCCGGCTCACGGCCCAGGACCTGCGCCACTCGCTCGCCGTGGTCCGGCTGGGCTACTTCACCAATCAGGCGCTTCCCTCCCTCGACCTGGTGGGCTCGCTGGCCCTCGTCGCCTCGGACGAGGCCTACGCCGAGGCCTGGAGGGAGGTCTTCGGCGACCCGAAGCTGGAGGCTCGGGTGGGGATGGTCTTTGGCCTGCCGCTCGACCGGCGCGCCATCGCCGCGTCCGTCGACAGCGCCCGCCTCGAGGCCGAGCGCCAGGACGTCGAGCTCGAGAGCCAGCGGCAGCGCTCGCGCTTCGAGATCGACCAGCGCCTCTGTGAGCTCGACGCCAGCGTGCGGTTGCTCACCCTGGCCCAGAGGTCGGTCGAGCTCGCCGAGCTCAAGCTCGGCGCGGAGACCGAGAAGTACAAGAGCGGCCTGGCCACCCTCGCCGACCTGGTGCGTTTCCAGCGCGACCTCGACAACGCGCTCATCGGCCTGCAGCGCCTGCATCGCGCGGTGCGCGTCGGACGCTCCCGGCTGCTCGCGAGCCAGGGCACTCTCCACCAGGCGGTCGGGGTCGAGGTGAGGTAGCGCATGGGGGAGCCGCTCATCGAGCTCGTGGACGTGACCAAGGTCTATCGGCGCGACCAGGCCCAGGTCTGTGTGCTTCACGGGGTCGGTCTGACCGTCGCGGCGGGCGAGCGGATGGCCATCATGGGGCGCTCCGGCTCGGGCAAGTCGACCCTGCTCAACATCCTGGGCTGCCTGGACGAGCCGACCACCGGGACCTACCGCCTCGACGGCGCCGACGTGAGCCACCTGCCCGACGACGAGCTCTCGCGGCTGCGCAACCGCACCTTCGGCTTCGTCTTCCAGGCCTTTCACCTGCTCAAGGGCCTCACCATCGTCGAGAACGTCGAGCTGCCCATGGAGTATGGCGAGGTGCCGGCGGCCGAGCAGCGCCAGAGGGCCCTGGAGCTCCTCGAGCTCGTCGGCCTGGGGCACCGCACCGATCACCGGCCCAGCGAGCTCTCCGGCGGCGAGCGGCAGCGGGTGGCCATCGCCCGCGCGCTGGCCAACCACCCCCGGGTCCTGCTCGCCGACGAGCCCACCGGCGCCCTCGACACCCGGGCGCAGCGGCTCATCATCGACCTGTTCCTCAAGATCCACGCGACCCTGGGCACGACGCAGATCATCGTCACCCACGATCCCAAGGTCGCCGACGAGCTCGGGCACCGCACCGTCCGCATCTCCGATGGGCGGATCGAAGCGGAGGGCGCATGCGTAATCGCGGCCTCCTGACCCTCACGCTCCTCGGGTGGCTGCTGTGCGGCGCGTCGTCGTCGCCGCCACCGGCGTCTTCGTCGTCGCCATCCGCGAAGGACGTGGCGCCGCCCGAGGCCGGCAACCCGGACCTGTTCACCGGCTTCCTGGTCGCGGCCAACGCCACCGATCTCTTCAGCCCGATGACCAGCTTCCGGGTCCGCGGCTGGAACTCCAACTGGGGCACGATCAAGCTCCTACAGCTCGCGCCCGATGGCAGCGAGGTCAAGGCCGGCGAGGTGGTCGCGCGCTTCGAGTTCATCGGCCGCGACGCCCAGAACTGGATCAACGAGCGCATCCAGAAGGCCGAGGCGGAGGCGTCGCAGAGCCGGATCAGCAGCGCGCAGCGGCAGGAGTCGCTGCTCATGGAGAAGCGTCGCAAGGAGCTGGAGGCGCGCCAGGCGGGCCTGGACGTGCAGCGCGAGAAGGCCATCTCCCGCCGTCAGGCCGAGCTCTTCAAGATCCGCCGAAAAATTGCCGACTTCGAGGTGGAGGCCGTCGCCGCGCGCATCGAGGGCACGCGCGCCTCGATCGCCGCGGAGAACGCCTGGCAGGACCTCAACGTGCAGAGCGTCCACGACGACCAGAAGCGCTACGCCTTCTACGAGAAGAACTTCGCGCTCCTGGCCCCGCACGACGGTGTGGTGCGCCACGCCTTCAACTCCAATGAGCGCCGCAAGGTCCAGAAGGGCGACGCCTTCCAGGCCGGCAGCCGCGTGGTCTCGCTGGCCAAGGACGGCACCTTGGCCGCCAAGTTCTTCGTCCCCGAACATCGCATCGCCGAGATCCAGGTCGGCGCGCGCATCGCCGTCACCACCAGCGCCTCGGCGACCGAGCACCGGGCCACGGTGAAGAAGATCGACTTCTTCCCACAGGAGCTGGCCTTCCTCATGGAGAGCCCCAACCTCCCCAACGGCCAGGAGAAGGCCTTCGCCGTGACCGCACAGCTCGACGAGGCGCCCGCCGGTCTGACCGCGGGGACGGAGATCAAGGTCAAGGCCGCCGCACCGGCCGGCGCCGGAGGTGGCCGATGA
>JACRCT010000590.1 GCA_016218885.1 Deltaproteobacteria bacterium
AATTCTCGTGGCTGCACGTGGATCCACAAGCCGTGGGGCAAGTTCACCGTGCGGGCCTACTCGGGCGCTCGGGCTCCTGCGAAACGACCTGCACGACGTCGTGCAGCTTGCCGTGGGGCAAGTTCAAGGCGGGGCCTTCGTGGAGGCAGAAACCCTGCGAATCTCGAAGCTGCACGTGGATCCACAAGCCGTGGGGCAAGTTCAGCGTGTGGGCCTACTCGGGCGCTCGGGCCCCGCAAAACGACCTGCACGACGTCGTGCAACTTGGCGTGGGGCAAGTTCGGGACGCGGCCGTTGTGGAGGACGAGCCCTCTGAATTCTCGTGGCTGCACGTGGATCCACGAGCCGTGGGGCAAGTTCGGGAAGTCTCCGTTGCGGCATCGAGAGGCCTGCGAGGTGGACCTCAGGGGAGCCCGCGAAGGCGGCCCTTGTTTGCGTAGCCGCCGCCTTCAGCCGGCGGATCTTCGTGAACGCCGACGCCACCGACGCCAGTGAACGGTGGATCGAGGGGTTCGAGATGAGGGCCACGCCCCCCGGCTGGACCACGCCTCACGCGAAGGGCAGGGCGCAAACCGTCGCCCGTCGCCCCTCGGCGGTCACGAGCTCCATTCCCGGCTGCTGATACTCCCGGCGCGCGTAGCCCAGGGCGATGACGCCGAACCGCGGGCTCCGCAGCGCCGTGGTGAGCTCCACCGCGGGCTTGAGGTCGCCTGCAGTCTTGAAGAGGTGCGTCCCTGATGGAGGCGGAGGCGCGTCCTCAGCCAGGCGCAGGCCGACCAGCTTGCGGCGCACGCCCCCGCGGAACGAGGCTCGCGCGATGACCTCCTGCCCCACGTAGCAGCCCTTGGTGAAGCTGATGGCGCGCCCGGACAGATTGGCCTCCAGGGGAATGGTCTCCTCGTCCATGTCCGCGCTGAAGCGGGGGACGCCCGCCTCCACGCGCGCGATCTCCACCGCGTCCAGGCCCACGGGCACGACGCCCAGGGGCCGGCCTCGCTCCAGGAGAAGCTGCAGGACGCAGACCGCCCGGCCCGACGGCACGAGCAAGTCCAGGCCTTCCAGAGCGCCGAGGCGGGTGGCGATGACGAGGGCGCCGTCGCGATCCGCGTGATGGTGCTCGTCGAGGTGCGGGCGCGTACCTCCGAGCGCGGCGGGGAGCGCCTCGGCTGCCTTGGGGCCGACCAAGGAGAAGAGCGCGAAGTCGCCGGTGATGTCGTGCACCTCCACGTCCTCGGAGATGAGGTGGTGCTCCAGGTGCTCGCGCACCGACCCCTCGCGGCCGGGCTCGACGTCCAGCAGCAGGTCGTCGCGGCGCACCAGGATGCGCGCGTCGGCGATGAGGTGCCCTTTGGGGTTGAGGATCGCCGTGTACGCCCCGCGCCCAGGCTCGAGCGACTTGATGTCGTTGGTGACCAGCCCGTGGATGAAGGACGCACGCTCGCTGCCGGTCAGGCGCAGCTTGCCCCGGTCCGACCGATCGAGCAGGCCGCAGGTGGCTCGCAGGGCCTTGTCTTCCGCCTCGAGCGACGAGTAGCCGGTGATGCGGTCCTCCAGAAAGCGGGCGCCGAGGTTGGCGTGGAAGTCGCGGAGGTCTCGCGGCAGGAGGGGCATGGGCTTGCTCGGTTTCGTCGAAAATCGAAGTCGGGAGGATCGACGGGCGGTTATAGCGACCGCCCTGGAACGGAGCAACGCGCGAGATTCCAGCTAGACTGCGCTGGCTCATCGACTCGCATCCAAAGGGAGGATCCGTGCCCCCTGCTACCCTCACGCTCGTCATCCTCGCTTCCCTCACGGCCGCCCCGTCGCGCGCCCCTGTGGCCCCCAAGGAGGCATCTTTCGCCGTCCAGGTGAGGTCGCCGAAGGCAGGTTTGCTCGACCTGCGGGCCTTCCTCACCGAGGCGGGCAGGTACTCGGCGCTCCTGCGGCCGGTGGAGCTCGGCCGGTCGCTGGGGACGGTGCTTGGTGCGGACCTGCTCGACCCAGCTTCGTTGGCAGAGGCGGGGGTCGACGCCAACTCGCCGATGACGATCAGCTTCCTGCGCGATGGGGCGACCGTGGTGTGCCTGACCGCCGCCAAGGGGGGCAAAGCGCTGGAGCGGGCGCGGGTGACGTTCGCCGGGGCGGGGCAAGCTGCAAAGCTCAGCTACAAGGGCGCCCAGCTCGAGGGCGCGGCGGTCAACAATCTCTGGCGCGCAGGAGTGGCGACGAAGGGGACCGGGCTCTGTGCGGCCTCCGGCGGGCCGGATGCGCTTCGGGCGCTGAAGTCGGCGGTGGATGCGATGGCGGGCGCGGGGCTGGCATCGACCGCCGCCAGCCAGGCCGCTACGACCCTCGATGCGCCGGTGATGGGCTACCTCCAGGGCGGCGGCGCGAGCGGCGCAGTGGAAATCCGCGGCGACAAGTCCGGGCTCAAGCTCGTGGGGCGGGTCGTGGCGAATCGGGCGCTGCTCGACAAGCCGAGGGACGGGGACCTGCTGGCCTCCTTCGGGCCGGCAGCGGGGCCGGTTTCGGTTCGGGCGATGCTCTCGAAGAAGGCGCTCTCGGACCCAGGCGGTCCAGTGGTGCGGGCGCTGGAATTCCTGGGCGCGCAGGCCTGCAGGGGCTGCGAGGAGCCGGCGAAGGCCGTGCTCGATGCTCTGCGGCCCGAGCTCACGGGGTCGGTGGGGGTCGTGGTGAAGGGCATCGACGTCGCGGCGTCAGCGGCGCGCGGCCCGATGGCGCCCTATTACCTGGTTCCGCATGCCTACCTGCTGGCGGTGAAGGATCAGGAACGAGTGCGCAAAGCCCTGGAGGCGGGGCTGGAGAAGCTCAAGACCCAAGGCGCGACGATCGTGGCGGTCGAGTCGCCGGAAGGGATCTCGCAATGGTCGGTGGCGGCAGGGGCGCGGGACGTGCGGGTGGGGGTCGGGAGGGGAGCGCTCTTCGTGGCCAACGAGCCGGGCGCGCGGGATCTCGCAGTAGCGGCGTTGGAAGGGGCCGCGCCGAGCAGGCCCGAGCATGCCGTCTCGTTCGTGATGGACGGTCCCCTGGCGACCGCGGCGCTGCGGCGGATCTCGGTGCTGGACGTGCCCAAGTCGCCGGAGGTGGCGGCGCTGTTTGCGTTCGGGGTGGAGGCGGGTTCGTTGCTGAAGGCCGCCGGAAAGATCACCGGGTTTGCCGATCCAGACGGGAACGCGACCCGATTCGAGGCTGGGTTCAAGTTGGCCCCGGAGATGACGACGCAAGCGCAGCCATGACCGCAGGGTGCCGTAGGCCCACAACCCGCACATCCATCCATCCGACCCCCAGCCGTCACCGGGGCCTGGTCGACAACCGCTCCTCCAGCTCATCGATGCTCTTGGGCCAGTCGTCCTTGAGGAGCCTGGCCAGCGATCGATCGCTCAGGACCTTGCCGCCGGTCTGGCACCGCGCGCAGTAGTTGGTCTCGTTCTCGGCATAGGCGATCCGCAGCACCGGCGACTCGCAGACAGGGCAGGGCTTGCGGTAGCGGCCGTGGACCGCCATCTCCTCGCGGAAAGCGGTCACCTTCTCGGGAAAGCCCGTGCCGACTTCGGCGCGCAACCGATCGGTCCACTCCATCAGAGTCGAGCGCGTAGCCGTGAAGAGCCGACCGAGCTCCTCCTCAGACAAGTTGCGCGTCAGCTGCACCGGAGACAGGCGAGCGCGGTGGAGGATCTCGTCGGAGTACGCATTGCCGATGCCGCTGAATAGGGTGGGATCGGTGAGGGCGCGCTTGAGCGTGTGGCTCTCGCGTCGCAGGGCTTCGCGGAAGGCCGGCAGGTCGGCATCGAGGACCTCCAGGCCGCCGCGCTCGAAGGGCGCCAGGCCCTCCTCGCCGCGCACGAGGTGCAGCGAGGCGCGTTTCTTGGTGGAGGCCTCGGTCAGCAGGAGGGTGCCAGAGGGGAAGTCGAGGGCCGCCAGGCCGAGCCTGCCGGGGATCTTGGCGCCTGCCTCCAGCCAGCGCAGCCGACCCGCGATCATCAGGTGCAGCACCAGGAAGAGATCGCCGTCGAGCGCGAGGACGATGCGCTTGCCCATGCGTCGCAGCCCCCGCACCCGCCGGCCCTGGGCCGCCGCGATCGGCGGATCGAAGGTGCGCACCACGAATGGGCTGGCGAGGCGGACCCTCTCAATCGTCTGGTCCCGCACGCGGCGGTCGAGGGCCTCCAGGTACACGGTGATGTCGGGCAGCTCGGGCAAGGGGGCCTCGGTGGGAGGAGCAGCGCACGTCGAGAGGCGAATGGATTATCGTGGCGCCAGACCGTCCCGCCAAGCCTGTGGAGGCGCCAATGGCTGAGAGCACGGGAGCGCGCAGCGTGATGAACCACCCGCCGTCGGGCATCCCCAAGTACTTCGACGGCTCGCCGTACGACCACGCGCCCATCGCCGGGCCAGCCGGGCCCGAGAGCAAGCGGCTGGCGCTCTACCAGCAGCTCGCCAAGGCTCACTTCGGGGAGATCCCCGAAGCGGTCACGCTCGAGGAGCTGACCTGGCTGGAGGCGTTCCATCGCGAGCGGGTGATCGCCGAGAGGGAGGAGCGCCGGATGCACTTCGGTGCCTTCGCCCTGGTCGGGGTGCTCTTCTTCATCCTGCTGCCGAGCTTCGTGGCTTCGCAGTTCGTGCTCGCGCTGGCGCTGCTCGAGGTGCTTCTGCTGGTGCTGCTGGTGCCCTACGTCTTCGTCTACTTCGGATACGAGAACCGGGTGCGGGCCATGACTCTGGGCTTGTTCCGGCTCATCGAGGCGCGCGCGGTGAGGGCCGAGCGCGTGGCCGGGGGCGAAGGTGACCCGTGAGGTGCTGCTCGCCGATGCGCTGACCTCGTGAAGCTCAACGCGATCACCCATACTCCCGCGCCCCGGGCGGCGATTCGCCTGGCCGTCGATACCCTGCGCCGCGTGTTCACGGACGCGACGCGCTCCTCGAGAGGGCCTGCGGCGAAAGAGAGCGACGCAGCCTCTCCGACGAGCCACTGAGTGCTGCGACTCATCCGCGCTTCCGATTCAGAGGACAACTGGCTTGAGTCTTCGCTGGCCATGCTTCTCAGCGGCGCCCGTCAGCCCCACGTGGCAGGTCATGCGCCGAAGCTCACGAGGCTCGTCAGGGCAGGACCGCCTTGGCTGCTGGCAATTCGAGCACGAATCGAGCACCACCGTGCCGGCTGTTCTCGGCCCAGATGGTCCCGCAGGCTCCCTCCACGTATTGCCGACACAACGCCAAGCCCAGCCCTGTGCCCTTGCCGGGAGGTTTGGTCGTGAAGAAGGGGTCGAACAGCTTGGGCAGGATCTCCGCGGGGATGCCTGGGCCGGAATCCTCGATGGTCAGGCGGACCAGGGCGGGCTCGACCCGCTCTGCCGCAATCCGGACCTCCCCTGTGGCAGCGCCGCATTCCGCCAGCGCGTCGGCCGAGTTGATGAGCAGGTTGAGGAGGATCTGGACGAGCCGGCCTCGGCTGATCTCCACCCAACCGCAGTCGACCGGCACCAGATTCTCGACCCGCACCGAGACCGGCTCTCGGAACGAGGAGAGGCGAATCGCTTCCGTCACCGCATCCGAAGGGCGGCACTCCCCCTGCTCGTCGAGCGCCTCCTCGCGGGCGAGGCTCTTCAGATCGCGCGCGATCTGCCGGATCCGCGCCAGGCCATCCTCGACATCGCGGAAGGTCTCTGCGACCTCGCCGTCCATTGGCCCCGCCAGCTGCACCTGTGCGCGCGCGCTGCCGACGTTCGCGATGACCGCGGCCAGAGGATTGTTGATCTCGTGGGCGACGCCGGCGGTGAGCTGGCCGAGCATGACCAGTCGCTCGACGCTGGCGCGATCACGCTCCATCTCGGCCAGCGCCTTGAGCGCGTCGATCCTCTCGGCATTGGCCCGAGACTCGGCCGCCCTGGACCTCGTGTAGTTGTTCATGGCGACGAGGCCGATGATGGAGCACGCTACGCACATGACGGCGGCGACCAGGGTTCGACCCGGCTCGTGATAGGCGGTCAGCCCGAGGACGACGATCCAGGTGAAGCCGCCGAGTAGGCCACCGTCATCAACGAGCCCGCGACCCTACTGAGGTCGTCTGCCGCCCTGAGGGCTGCCTCCCTGCGGGCTGAGCGTCGCCGCGCCAGCTCGATGACCTGCGCCGCTTCCGGCTTCGGTGCAAGACGAGCCGGCGATGCGGTGACGGCGATGCCGCTCTCGTCGGTCGGCAACGGCTGAGGACGGTTCCTTCCCTTGTCTTGCAAAGAGCAGGTCCTGGCGTATCTCCTAGGGCATGGAACGCACCGGACCCAATGACCGCTGCCCCTGTGGAAGCGGGAAGAAGTTCAAGAAGTGCTGCCAGTCCCAGAGAGCCTCGACCCGCTGCTACGCCCGCGAGAACCGGGCCACGGGGTGGAGCAAGCTCAAGCTCTTCATCGAGAAGGAGCTGAGCGAGGAGGACGAGGAGGCCTTCGACGAGTTCTGGGGGCGCTGGGCTGATCACCCGGACGACCTCGGCGAGCACCACAACGAGATGAGCGAGCACGTGTTCGACCTCTGGTTCGCCTTCGACAGGCCACTCGAGGACGGGCGGCTGGTGGTCGATCGCTTCTTCGACGCGCGGGTGCTGGACCTCTCCGAGGGCGAGAAGCTGTACCTGCGCTCCTTGCGCGCCTCGTCGATGCGCCTGTACGAGATCGAGGACTTGCGTCCCGGCGAGTCCCTGACCCTGCGCGACGTCCTCGAGGGTGAGCGCGTGACCGTCCAGGAGAAGCTCGGCAGCAGGAGCCTCGGCCAGCGCGAGTGGCTCGTCACGCGCGTGGTCCATGGAAGCGCCTCGGGCATGCCCGAGCTCGAGGGCGTCTTCCAGATCATGGCCCCCTTCCACGAGTCGGTACGCAAGCAGCTTCGTGCCCATCGCGACAGCTTCATGGAGCAGAGCCCGGGCGCGACGGTCGAGTCCTTCTACAAGGAGATGCCGCCGTTCTTCCACGACGCCTGGGCCGGCTCCATCCTCGAGCCTCCTGTGCCCACGCTGGCGAACACCGACGGCGAGGAGATGGTCATCACCAGGGTCCTCTTCGACGTCCTCGCGCCGGAGGCGCTCACGGCCGCGCTCGACAAGGGCCCAGAGCTCTCTCGTGACGAGCCGGCCGACGGGAGATGGCACTGGTCCGGCAAGAACGGCAAGGGCGACCCGGTCGCGCTAGGGGTCCTCGAGCTGCGCGAGGGCAGCCTGAGCCTGGAGGCCAACTCGGTGGCTCGCGGCGAGCGCGGGCGTGCGCTCGTCGAAGGCCTGGCGGGCGGCGCCGTCCGCCATCGAGCGACGACGCATGAGGACATGCAGCGGAAGGTGCGCGAGGCGCTGCGCTCGGGCAAGCCTGGGG
>JACRCT010000056.1 GCA_016218885.1 Deltaproteobacteria bacterium
CTGAGCCGGGAGGGCGGCAGCCGATGAACATCCTGATCGTCCTGTCCTTCATCAGCCTCGTGCTCGTGGGCCTTGCCTTGCTTTCATTCCTGTATAGCGTGCGGTCCGGCGATCAGGACCACGCCGAGCGCCTCTCCCTGCTGCCCCTGGAAACCGACGAACCACCGGAGAAGAAGGAATGAACACCGTCCGCATCGAGTACGACGACCGGGTCACCCGGCAGTTCCTCTGGGCCTCGGTCGTCTTCGGGGTCGTGGGGATGCTCGCCGGGGTGTGGGCCGCGACCGAGCTGGTGACCCACCACGCCAGCAGCGGACTGAGCTTCCTCAACTTCGGCCGGCTGCGCCCGCTGCATACCAACGCCGTCATCTTCGCGTTCGTGGGCAATATGCTCTTCGCGGGCATCTACTACTCGACTCAGCGGCTGGTGAAGGCGCGCATGGCCTCGGACCGGCTGAGCCAGATCCACTTCTGGGGCTGGCAGGCCATCATCCTCTGTGCGGCCATCACCCTGCCGCTGGGCATCACCCAGTCCCGGGAGTATGCCGAGCTGGAGTGGCCCATCGACATCGCCATCGCGGTGGTGTGGGTGGTCTTCGCCATCAACTTCTTCTGGACCCTGGCCGTCCGCCGCGAGAAGAACCTCTACGTCGCCATCTGGTTCTACATCGCCACCATCGTCACCGTGGCGGTGCTGCACATCTTCAACAACCTGGTGCTGCCCTTCGGCTTGTTCGCCAGCTACCCGGTCTTCTCGGGCGTGCAGGACGCGCTGGTGCAGTGGTGGTACGGCCACAACGCCGTCGCCTTCTTCCTGACCACGCCCATCCTGGGCATCATGTACTACTACCTGCCCAAGGCGGCCCAGCGGCCGGTCTACTCCTATCGTCTCTCCCTGGTTCACTTCTGGTCGCTGATCTTCGTCTACATCTGGGCCGGCCCGCACCACCTGCTCTACACCGCGTTGCCGGACTGGGCGCAGTCCCTGGGCATGCTCTTCAGCGTGATGCTGTGGGCGCCTTCGTGGGGTGGCATGCTCAACGGCCTGCTCACCATGAAGGGAGCCTGGAACAAGCTGCGCGACGACCCGATCCTCAAGTTCCTGATCGCCGGAGTGACCTTCTACGGCATGGCCACCTTCGAGGGGCCGCTGCTCGCCATCAAGAGCGTCAACGCCCTGGGCCACTACACCGACTGGATCATCGGCCACGTCCACGAGGGCGCCCTGGGCTGGAACGGCTTCATGGCGGCGGGGATGTTCTACTGGCTCGTCCCCAGGCTCTACGGCACCAAGCTGCGCTCCAAGGCCGCAGCCGACTTCCACTTCTGGATCGGCACCCTCGGCCTGCTGCTCTACCTGGTGTCGATGTGGGTCGGCGGCATCACCCAGGGCCTGATGCTGCGAGCCACCACGGCGGAAGGCGCGCTGCAGTACCCGAGCTTCCTGGAGACCCTGGCCGCCATCAAAGTCTTCTTCTGGATGCGCCTGCTGGGCGGCACGCTCTATCTGGGCGGCTTCCTGCTGATGGGATGGAATCTTCTGGCTACCGCCCGCAGCGGCGCGGCGGTCAACGGAGGAGCCGAGGTCCTCGATGCGCCCAAGGCCCCGTCCCCCTCTGCCAGGCAGCTGCTGCTCTCCAAGCCCATCGTGATCGCCTCCGTGCTCCTGGTGCTGGTCACCGGGCTCGGCCTCGCCAACCTGGTGCTCGCGGCCTTCTTCCTGGTCCTCATCGGGATGGTCGTCGTCTACGCCTCGATCGTGGCCCCCGAGAACGGCTACAGCTGGCACCACCTGCTGGAGGGCAAGGCCTTCCTGTTCACGGGCCTCACCCTGGCCGCTGTGCTGGTGGGAGGGGTGGCGGAGATCCTGCCCACCATCACCGTCAAGGCCGCGGTCCCGGTCACCGGCGTGGCGCAGCGGCCCTACACCGCGCTGGAGCCGGCTGGCCGCGACCTCTACGTCCGCGACGGCTGCTACGTGTGCCACTCGCAGATGGTGCGCTCGCTGGCCACCGACACGCTGCGCTACGGCAGCGTCTCGCGCGCCGAGGAGTTCCTCTACGACCGGCCGTTCCAGTGGGGCTCCAAGCGCACCGGGCCGGATCTCCACCGCATCGGCAGCAAGTACTCCAACCTCTGGCAGTACCTGCACCTGATCGATCCTCGGGCGACCTCCCCGGGCTCGAACATGCCCTCCTACGCCTTCCTCAAGGAGAGCCAGGTCGACCTCCACGAGCTCTCCGGGCGCCTGGCCGTCCTGCGCGCCCTCGGGACTCCCTACTCCGACACGGAGGTAGCCGAGGCCGCGGCCCGTGCGCGCAAGGAGGCCAACCTCATCGTGGCCGACCTCGCCAAGCAGGAGACTCGCATCGCGCCTGACGCGGAGCTGGTGGCGCTCATCGGCTACCTGCAGGCCGTAGGACGCAACCACGTCCCGCCTCCGCCCGGCGCGGCTCCCGCTCCGGGCGCGCCCCCGGCTCCGTCCGCCGCGCCCTCGGCGGAGGCGCCCACTCCTGCCGACCCCGCCAAGCCGGTTCCGACCTTGGCGAATGAACCGCAGAAGAAGGCCACCGAGGCTGTCGCGCCCAAGGCGCAGTGAAGGAGGGCGAGTGACATGTTCCAAGAGCTCTTCCAGGCCCAGAGCCAAGACGTGCTGATCTGGCCACTGGTGGCGATGTTCCTGTTCATCGCGGTCTTCACCTTCCAGCTGGTGCGGATCATCCGCACGCCACGGCAGGTCGTGCTCGAGCACGCCCGCCTGCCGCTGGCGGACGACGCAGCACCCTGCCGCAGCGAGGGGGGCGACGATGAGCGCTGAAGAGACCCGTCCGAGCGCGCAGAGCGGCGCCCACGGCGAGGCCCCCGACTACGACGGCATCGTGGAGCACGACAACCACCTGCCGCGCTGGTGGCTGATGACGCTCTTCGGGGCAATCATCTTCTCCGTCGGCTACTGGCTCTACTACCACAAGCTCGAAGGCCGCCCGCAGCGGGCGGAGCTGGAGGCCGACGAGAAGGCGCTGGTCGAGGCCCGCGACAAGGCCATCGCCTCGCGCGTCAATGACGAGAGCCTGCTCGCGGCGAGGGCGGACGCGGCGGCGATGGGGCGCGGCCAGGACCTCTACAAGACCACCTGCGCCGCCTGCCATGGCGAGAAGGGCGAGGGAAAGATCGGTCCCAACCTCACCGATGCGAGCTGGATCCATGGCGGCAAGCCGTCGCAGATCTTCATGACGGTGACCAGGGGCGTCCCCGAGAAGGGCATGGTGGCTTGGGGGCCTTCGCTGGGGGCCGCCAAGGTCCAGGACGTGGTGGTCTACCTGCTGTCGATCAAGAACACCCAGGTGGTGGGCAAGGCACCTGAAGGCACGCCAGAGCCCTGATCGGTCCCCAGGGGGCTGCCAGAAAGGCACCTCATCATGGCCAAGGCGGCTCCCTCGATCGACACGCTGTTCTCCGTGGGGCCGGGAGGGGCCCGGAGCTTCCTGCACCCCGCAGCGGCCCACGGGCGATTCACGCGACTGCGGCACGTGGGCTTCGCCCTCCTCATCGCCCTCTTCGTCGCCCTCCCCTTCATCCAGATCAACGGGCGTCCGGGGATCTGGCTCGACATCGGGCGGCGCAGCTTCCACGTCCTCGGTCTGTCGGTGGGCCCGACCGAGAGCCTGCTGCTCTTCTTCCTGGTGGCGGGCTCGGCGTTCACGCTGGTGGTGGTCAGCGCGCTCTGGGGGCGGGTGTGGTGTGGCTGGGCCTGCCCGCAGACCGTGTGGCTGGAGGGCGTCTACCGGCGGATCGAGCGGCTCTTCGAGGGTGACCGTGCGGCGCAGCTGCGGCTCGAGGCAGAGCCGATGGGCCTCAACAAGCTCTGGCGCAAGGGAGGCAAGAGCCTGGCCTTCCTGCTCGTGTCTGCGGCCATCGCGCACCTGCTGGTCTGCTATTTCGTGCCTCCGCGCGACCTGTGGCTTCTGATGGGCCGGGGGCCCGCCTCCGACCCCGAAGTCTTTTTCTGGTCGGCGGCGCTCACGGGGCTGGTGCTCTTCAACTTCGCGTGGTTCCGCGAGCAGCTCTGCATCATCCTCTGCCCCTACGGGCGCCTGCAGTCGGTGCTCAGCGACGAGGACACGGTGGTCGTCGGCTACGACGCCGGGCGAGGAGAGCCCCGCGGCAAGCCCGGGCACACCAAGGGCGACTGCGTGGACTGCGGGCGGTGCGTGGCCGTCTGCCCCACCGGCATCGACATCCGCCAGGGCTTGCAGCTCGAGTGCGTGGGCTGCGCCTCCTGCATCGACGCCTGCGACGAGGTGATGGGAAAGCTGCAGCGGGCGCGCGGGCTCATCCGCTATGACAGCGAGCGTGGATTCACCGGGGGCAAGCGTCGCTTCCTGCGCCCCCGGGTCTACGCCTATGCCGCGGTCGGGCTGGTGGGGCTGACGGTGGCGCTGCTGGCAGGCCGCACGCGCCCCGAGATTCCCGTGAGCCTGGTGCGGCAGGTGGGAATGCCCTTCGTGGTCGAGTCTGGAAAGGTCCGCAACTCCTACCTGCTGCGGACCGCCAACAAGTCCGAGGCGGCGCAGACCCTGTCGATCGAGGTCACTCCGGGCCTGGCGGGGGCCTCGGTCACCCTGCCCCGTAACGTGTGGACGCTGCCCGCTGGGGAGAGCGCCGCGATCCCCGTCTTCGTGGAGGTGCCGAAGGAGTCCTTCGCCGCGCCCTTCGACGTGACGGTGCGCGTGCAGGACCAGACCGGGCGCAAGGCGGAGCTGCACGCGCAGTTTCTCGGGCCGGGACGGTGAGCTGAGAATCAGTCGAGGCGACCCGAGACAGCCGGCATCGGTGCCGGGACGCAAACAGGACGAATTGGACGGACGCGACCGACGCCGGTTGTCGGCAATGAATCTAGCGGATCCCAGAGGCGACACCTGGGCCTTCCCCTCGGCCCGTTAGGCTCACTCCGCGGTCCGCGGTGCCCCGCAGCGCCGATCCGCCAAGGGCAGCGCCTCGCGACAGGTAGCGGACTTCTCGTCCAGCTCCAGGGGTGCTTGGGAGGGCAAGAACTGCCCAGCCTATCGAGCCTTAGCCTCGTGAGACGAGGTGACGATGAACCGCGCGGGGGGAGGCACGAGGTTCGTCATGAGCGTAGCGAGCATTTCCGAAAGCGGCAGTCTTGGCAGCATCGGTCTTGGCCGGGGGATCGCGTCGTCGACTCGGGCCAGTGAGTCGGATGCTGCCCCCACCGACGTCTCGAAGATGGGCGAGACGATGAAGCAGCTCCAGCAGCTGAAAGAGGGCGATCGGTCGAAGTTCAAGGAGGTGATGGCCAGGATCTCCGAGAAGTTCGAGGCACGAGCCTCCGAGGCAACCGGGCGAAAGGCCGACTTCCTCCAGGCTCTCGCCGACAAGTTCCAGCACGCGAGCGAATCAGGAGACATGTCGGCCCTCAGGCCGCCACCCCCGCCAGCGGGAAGGCGTCCTGAAGATCCGCCTCCGGCCGATGCCCGCGTCGCCGCCTATGGCACTGAGACGACCCTGCCGCCGGCGCCGGAAGAGGAGCTCACGGCCATCATCCAGGCCACCCTCCAGGAGGCATCCAGCCAGTAGCCCGCCGTGGTCAGGAAGGTCGCAGCCCGTGCCCACCGCCTTGAGGACGGTGGGCACGAGCTCCCTTCACCCGGGCCGCCTCAAACGGTCTCGCGCGCCAGGAGAGCTTCCGCGCTCGGCTCGCCTGCTTGCCAGGCAAGGAGCCAGCGTGATGCGGCTGAACGCGGTGAGCAGCGGCGGGAGCGCAGCCCAGCCCTCCAGCGGCGACGTCCAGGCGAGGATCCGCTCCCTGCAGACCTAGGAGCGGCTGATCCAGAAAGAACATCGCCGAGCTGCTGGAGTCAGGAGACTTGAGCAGACAGGGCGCATGCGGCGCTCGCGAGGGCCCGCCTGCCAATTACCTGCGTGCGTTGCTTGACCCCTCCGCAGGGCCCTCCCTATTCTCGCTCCTCCTTCCCTCGCTTGCCTTCCACGGCCATCCGAGACCGCCATGCCCAAGATCCTGCTCGTCGAAGACAACGAGATGAACCGCGACATGCTCTCCCGGCGCCTGGAGCGCAAGGGCTTCGAGGTGGCGATGGCGGTCGATGGCGCGCAGGGTGTGGAGCTGGCCCGGGCTCAGCCCTTCGACCTGATCCTCATGGACATGAGCCTGCCGGTGATGAACGGCTGGGACGCCACCCGTGCCCTCAAGGGCGACGCGGCGACCCGAGCGGTGCCGGTGATCGCCCTCACCGCCCACGCCATGAGCGGCGACCGCGAGAAGGCGCTGGAGGCTGGCGCCGACGACTACGACACCAAGCCCATCGAGCTGCCCCGGCTCCTCGAGAAGATGCACGCGCTGATCTCCAGGAAGCTGGCGTAGGACCCGATCCCTTTGGAAGGAGAGACCCCGAGATGTCACGGACCCTCTACTGGTTGCAGGCCGGCGC
>JACRCT010000609.1 GCA_016218885.1 Deltaproteobacteria bacterium
AACCTCAAGCTCGCAGGCGGCTCGACCTGGACCTTGGTGAACAGGCCCTCGAAGGCGCTCCGGTAGCGCGCGACCAGCTCGCCGAGTGGAGCGCCGGACGCTCGAACAGGCCGACCGCGCCTGGCGCGCGCCTCCAAGTACTCGCGCCCGGAACCCGGCTCCGCTCGCGCACCTGATGGCCTCTCGCGCTTCGGCGCAACGGCGGTCGAGGGGGCGGGCACAGTCACCCGGATGCCCATCTCCACGCAGCCTGACAGCTCCCTCAGCCGCTCGCGAAAGAGCGCCGAATGCTCCTTCAGGTAGCGGGCAACGTGCCTTTCCGACTCCAGCGTCGAGCCGAAGCGCATGGGAACGACGGTGCGCTTGGAGAAGAGCGCCTCGACGACGCGCTCGTAGGCCTGGATGCGTGGGAGGGTCGGCGCGAGGGGCGCCTCGGCCACCGGCGAGGTCGCTGCGCACAGCTCGCCGTGGGCGACTCGGCGCACGGGCCGGCCGTCGACCCCCCGGAGCGGCCCCTCCAGCTTTCGTCTTCGAGGGCGGCGGAATACGCAGTACAGGAGGCTCGTCACGCCTGCTTCTCGTCGAGCCCCGGGGTGAAGCTGAAGGGGGGAAACGGCCCGGCGATCTCGAAGACGAGGCCCCGGTCGCTGAGCTCATGGCCGAGCTGCTCGCCGGCAGAGCGGAAAGCCTCCACTTCGGGCTTGGGAACGAGGAAGGCCCAGTTCAGCACCATCTCGCCCGGGGTCCCGGTGGAGCCGGCGGCGAGCAGCCTGCGCTCGACCGCGTCCAGCGCCCGATGCGCGAGCTCCTCCTTGAGGCGCGCCGAGGTCTGGCGCAGCCAGTCGCCCACCTTCGCCTCGGCCTGCGCCCGGAGCTTGCGCTCCTGCATGAAGCGCGTCCCCGGTGAGGATGAGAGCCGCGCGGCCGGACCGGCCAGCTCCTCCTCCACCAGGCGCTCCCGGGCCTGGTTGCGGTCGAGGTAGCCCTTGACGCCCCATTCCTCCGCGTTGGTGGTCCGGTCCAGGAAGGCCCGGATGGTGTCGTGATGCCGCGCCAGCAGCGCCGCGAGCGAGTCCAGCGAGGAGAAGATCGTCCCGAAGCGGGCGGGAAACACCGGGGAGTGCCGCGCGATCTCCTCGATGATCTGCTCGTGGCGCAGCGCCCGAGGCGCCAGCCAGCCGAGATCGGACAATCGCGCCTGCGCCTCGGGGCCGGTGAACTCGTCGAGCGAGACCTCGCTCATCACGGCGGCGAGGTCGCGGTAGCGCTGCTGCAGGAGCGGGGTTCCGTCGTCCAGCCCTTCGATCTCGAGCTTCGCCGGCAAGCGATCAGACGAGGCGCAGCAGAACAGATAGGGGGCTCGCCCAGGGTGCATGACCGACTCTCCCGTGCTCACCGTCATGGCGGCACGTTCGCCCGCTCACGCCACTGGGCGAGCGCGGCCTCGAGATCGTCGGGCTCGATGAGCACCTGGCGCTGCTGCTGCTCGCCCTCGGGCGCATGGACCACTCGGCGGATGGCGATGAGGGCCGCGGCGGCGCAGATGGCGGCGATGTCCGCGCCGGTGGCGCCCTCTGCTTTCGCGGCCAGACGCTCGATGCCCACGCCCTCGGCGAGCGGCTTGCCGCGCAGGTGCACCGCGAAGATCTGGGCCCGGTCCTCCTGGTCGGGCGGAGTGAGCTCCACGATGGCCTCCAGGCGGCCGGCGCGGAGCATGGCTGGATCCAGCAGGTCGGCGCGGTTGGTCGCCCCGAGCACGAGGACGCCCTTGAGCTCCTCGATGCCGTCCATCTCCGTCAGGAACTGGCTGATGACGCGCTCGCTGACATGGGCGTCTCCCGCGGCCGACCCGCGCCGGGGGATGAGCGCGTCGATCTCGTCGAAGAAGATGATGCAGGGCGCCGCCTGCCGTGCCTTGTGAAACACCTCCCGCACCGCCCGCTCGGACTCGCCGACGTACTTGGAGAGCAGGGCCGCGCCCTTGACGGAGATGAAGCTGACCCCGCTCTCGGTGGCCACCGCCTTGGCGAGCAGCGTCTTGCCGCAGCCTGGGGGGCCGGTGAGCAGGATGCCCTTGGGGGGCCGGACCCTGGCCTGCTCGAAGAGGTCGGCGTGATGCAGCGGCCACTCCACGGTCTCGACGAGGTGGCGCTTGGCTTCCTGCAGCCCCCCCACGTCCGACCAGCGCACGTCGGGGACCTCCACGAACACCTCGCGGATGGCCGACGGCTCGATCTCGCGCAGCGCGGCCAGGAAGTCGTCCTTGCGCACCTCCAGCTGGGACACGCGCTCCCAGGGGATGGATCGCTTGGACAGATCGAAGTCGGGCAGGATGCGCCGCAGGCTGCGCATCGCCGCTTCCCGGCACAGCGCCTCGAGGTCGGCGCCGACGAACCCGTGGCAGATGGCGGCCAGCTCGCCCAGCTGGACGTCGGCGGCCAGAGGCATTCCCCGGCTGTGGATCTCGAGGATCTCCCTCCTTCCGTTCTTGTCGGGGATGGGGATGGTGATCTCGCGGTCGAAGCGCCCTGGCCGGCGCAGCGCCGGGTCGAGGGCGTTGGGGATGTTGGTGGCGCCGATGACGATGACGCGGTGGCGCTGCCGGAGCCCGTCCATCGAGGCCAGGAGCTGGGCGACGACCCGCTTCTCCACCTCGCCCACCACGCGCTCGCGGGCGGGGGCGATGGCGTCGAGCTCGTCGAGGAAGACGATGCTCGGGCTCTTCCTGGCGGCCTCCTCGAAGATCTGGCGCAGGTGCGCCTCGCTCTCGCCGTAGAACTTGTGGATGACCTCCGGGCCGCTGACGCTGAAGAAGCTCGCCTCGGTCTCGTGGGCGATGGTCCGCGCGATGAGGGTCTTGCCGGTGCCCGGGGGACCGTGGAGCAGGACGCCCTTGGGTGGGTCGATGCCCAGCTTGGCGAAGACCTCGGGATAGCGCAGCGGCAGCTCGATCATCTCCCGGATGCGCCCCAGCTGCGGCTTCAGGCCCCCGATGTCCTCGTAGGACATCGCGCGCGCCGGCTCCTCCTCCTCGGGCTCCCCGATCACCAGGCGGGTGCTGCGCTCGATGAGCACCGGCCCGGCGGGGACGGTCGAGGTCACCCGGAACCCCGCATCGTGGCTGCCGAAGAGGGCCGCGCGGATGCGGTGGCCCTCGGCCACGGGAAGGCCATCCAGCAGCCCGCCGATGTAGCGCAGGTCGCGGTCGGGCGGCCTGGCGTCCAGAGGCGCGAGGACCACCTGCTGCGCCGGAGGGCACGTCTTGCGACGGACGGTGACCACCTCGTCGAGGCCGACGCCGGCATTGCTCCGGGTGATCCCGTCGAGCTGTACTCGCGACTGACCGCGCGCCGGCTTGTAGGCGATCATCGCCCGGCAGAATGCGGGTCGCTTGCCCAACACCTCCAACACGTCGCCGGTCGACGCCTGGAGCCGCGAGAGGTCCTCGGGGCCGAGGCGTGCGAAGCTGTGCCCCACGTCCTTGGTCAGCGCTTCGGTGACCCTCAGGGCCAGCCCTTCCTTGGAGGCATCGACGGCGTGTTCGGCCATGGGCGGCAGCTCCCGAGCGCCGCGCGCGTCACGCGCGCTGCTTGGCGGCGCTGATCTCGATGATTCCGTTCCTGCAGGACACCGAGAGCCCCTCGCGCCGCGTCCCCTCGGGCACCTCGATGGACTTGCGGTAGCGCCGATCGGCGCGCTGAGCCGAGAGGGTGAGCGTGTGGTCGCTCAGATCGATATGGACGTCCTCGGGCTCGATGCCGGGCATCTCGGCCACGATCAGCAAGCGCTCGTCCTCGTCGAAGACGTCCACCAGCGGCTCGCGGGCCTCCTCGACCACCGACCGGCCCGTCGCCCGGTCGCGGCGGACGTTGCCGAAGGGCTCGACCTTGAAGTCCTTGCCGCCCAGGCCTCCCATCTTCACCGAGAACCCGTAGACCCCCTGCGTCGGCTTGGTGCCCTGCGTGCGCTGCGGAGCCGGGAAGGAACCCGTCCGCGAGATCTCTCCCCCGGTCTCGGCCAGCTTCTCGAGCTTCTCGAGGAGCTCCGTGAAGCCGCTCAAGAAACCGGAGACGCCTTTGTGCTCGTGCTTCTCCTCATCAGCCATGACGAGAAAATGCCCATCTGCTCGGTGCTTGTCAGAGGTCCTACTGCGCCGCATCCAGCGCAGCCTGCGTGGGCCTGGTTCGATCGATCTCGTGACACCGAAAGGCCCGCCTGAAGGCGGCGGCTACGCAAACAAAGGCCCGCCTTCGCGGGCTCCCTCCGAGGTGCACCTCGTCCGCCGGCGCTTCGGGGCTTCGTGTGGGCACGGCCTTGATGGCTTCCCGACGAAGGGACTACACCATCCTCGACGGGCTCCTGCTGCCGATCGGCCGCCTGGAGCGGCGTTCTGCAACCGCGTCCGACGCCGCGGCGCGGTAGGCCAGGAGAGCAGGTAGTTCTCGAGAGCCGAGGCGAGGACCCGGTTGTCGTGGACCCACGTGGATCCACGAAGGCCGTGCGGCAGGCCCACCTGCCGAGGTTCCCGGACTCAGCGATCGTCGCGATGGCCGGCGGTAGCCGGCCATCGCGGGTCGCTTCGCCTTCGCCGAGCGCTCGCCGACCGGGAAGCTGGTCCGTTCGAACGGACTTCCCAGGGAGCGAGGGAAACAGCTCCCACATGTTGCGGCCGACGAGGTCCGCGGGGGAGAACCCGACGTTCTCGGCGGCGTGGCGGTTGACGTAGGCGAACCGCTAGTCGCGGTCCAGGGCCGGGTGCTTGCACGGAACTGGGGGCCTGTCCAGCCCAGACGAGCCAGAAGCAGCTTTGCGCCACCGGCCGATAGGTCGGAGGCCATGCAGCAATCGAGGCAAGGTGCTCGGAGCCGGTTAGCGCACTTCAGTGCGCTTCCATGAGAAGGCCCCCCGATGTCAAGCAGAGCCCGTTGTGTCGGGTGTTCCTTGGGTCCACGAGCGAGCCCCAGCCCGGGGTCTGGGGGCCGTGGCCCCCAGCGGGTATGGGCAGAGCCCATATGAGCCCGCAGT
>JACRCT010000610.1 GCA_016218885.1 Deltaproteobacteria bacterium
ACTGGAACACGATCACGTCGCCGCGCGCGGGCTTGCGCAGCCCGGGCAGGCGGACGTGCGTGAACGGGATCTTGGGCCCGTACTCGAACTGGTTGACGAACAGGAAGTCGCCCAACAGCAGCGTCTTCACCATGGATACCGAGGGGATCTTGAAGGCCTCGACCACGAACAGCCGCAGCACCAGGGCGATGGCCAGGGCCTTGGAGATGGAGAGCACGTACTCGACCGCGGGGCTGCGCCGCGCGAAGCCCAGGTGCTTCTCCACCAGGCCGTCGAGCCGCTTGAGCACGGCGCCCAGGCGCTCCACGTCGTTCAGCGGCAGGCCGGCCTCGAGCTGCGCGATGGCCTCCTGCACCTGAGCCAGCTTGTCGGGAGCGATGCGCTTGCCGTAGCGCTTGGCCAGCCGGCGGGCCTCGCGCAGGAAGTCCTTGGCCTCGGTGCGGGTCTTCTTGAGCTTGCGCTTCTGCGCTCGGGTGAGAGCGGGCTTGGCGGTGAGATCGGCCACGGTCAGTCCTCGATCTTGAGGACGGCCAGGAAGGCCTCCTGGGGGATCTCCACCGACCCCACCTGCTTCATGCGCTTCTTGCCTTCCTTCTGGCGCTCGAGGAGCTTGCGCTTGCGGCTGATGTCGCCGCCGTAGCACTTGGCGATCACGTTCTTGCGGAAGGCCTTCACGGTCGTCCGGGCGATCACCTTGCCGCCGATGGCCGCCTGGATCGCCACCTCGTACATCTGGCGCGGGATGACGTCCTTGAGCTTGACGCAGACGTCCCGGCCGCGGTCGAAGGCGCGGTCACGGTGGACGATGACGGTCAGCGCGTCCAACGGCTCGCCGTTGATGAGGAGGTCGAGCTTGACGAGGTCGGCCTCCTGGAAGCCCTTGAGCTCGTAGTCGAGCGAGGCGTAGCCACGGGAGACGCTCTTGAGCTTGTCGAAGAAGTCGAAGACCACCTCGGCCAGCGGCATCTCGTAAGTCACCTGCACCCGCTTGGTGCCGAAGTACTTGATGTCCTTCTGCACTCCACGCCGGTCCTGGCACAGCTTGAGGACGTTGCCCAAGAAGTCGTCGGGCACGTGGATGTGGCAGAGCATGATCGGCTCTTCCCACTTCGCGATGCTCTGGATGGGAGGGAGCTTGGCCGGGTTGTCGATGTGCTGCACCACACCATCAGTGGTGGTCAGGCGGTAGACGACCGAGGGAGCGGTGGTGATGAGGTCGAGGTCGTACTCACGCTCCAGGCGCTCCTGCACGATCTCCATGTGCAGCAGGCCCAGGTAGCCGCAGCGGTAGCCGAAGCCCAGGGCCTGGCTCGTCTCCGGCTCGACGGAGAAGGAAGAGTCGTTGAGCCGCAGCTTCTCCAATGCATCGCGCAGCTTCTCGTAGTCGGCGGCGTCCACCGGGTAGATGCCCGAGAACACCATCGGCTTGACTTCCTTGAAGCCGGGGAACGGCGCCTCGGTGGGCTTCTTGGCGTCGGTGACGGTGTCGCCGACTTTGGCGTCGGCGATGTCCTTGATGTTGGCGATGAGCAGCCCCACCTCGCCGGCCATCAACTCCGAGACGGGTTTGGGCTTGGGGTTGTTGACCGCCAGATCGACCACCTCGTACTCGCGATGCTTGGCCCACAGCAGGATCTTCTGCTTGGTGCGCAGCGTGCCCTCGACCACCCGCACCAGCATCACCACGCCGCGGTAGCTGTCGTACCAGCTGTCGAAGACCAGGGCCTTCAGCGGCGCCTTGGGGTCTCCCTTGGGGGGCGGGACGCGCTCGACGATGGCCTCGAGGATCTCGGGGATGCCCTTGCCCTCCTTGGCGGAGGCGAGGATGGCGCCCTTGGCGTCGAGGCCGATGACCTCCTCGATCTGCGCCTTGGCCCCCTCCACGTCTGCGGAGGGCAGGTCGATCTTGTTGATGACCGGGATGATCTCCAGGTTGTGGTCCAGCGCCATGTAGACGTTGGCGAGGGTCTGGGCCTCGACGCCCTGCGAGGCATCGACGACCAGCAGCGCCCCCTCGCACGCCGCCATCGACCGCGACACCTCGTAGGCGAAGTCCACGTGGCCGGGGGTGTCGATGAGGTTCAGGACGTAGAGCTTGCCGTCCTTGGCGCGCCAGCTCATGCGCACCGACTGGGCCTTGATGGTGATGCCCCGCTCGCGCTCCAGCTCCATGTTGTCGAGGAACTGGTCCTGCTTCTCGCGGTCGGTGATGGTACGGGTCACCTCGAGCAGGCGATCGGCGAGGGTCGACTTGCCGTGATCGATGTGAGCGATGATGGAGAAGTTGCGGATCTGGGCGTTCTCGGACGGCATCCAGCAGTTTCCTATCCAGCGATTCCTGGGCGAGCGCGAAGAGACGGTGTGCCTAGCACACGGGTGCTCTGAACGCGAGGGAAAACACCCCGTGGTCCCGCGCTGTTCCACGCCGTTCGGGCAGGTGGGCAAGTCATGGCTCCACGGCCCTGCGAGGCGGGGGCCCCCGGAAGCCTTCGCGCCGCGCTGGTATGATGCCGCCCCACCTCCTGGGCGGTCCCCGAGGGGCCCCATCGCCGGAGAGCACCTTTGCGACCGAGCGGCTCGGCTGGCTACACGCTCCTGGAGATGATGACCGTGGTGTCGCTGCTGGCGATCCTCACGGCGCTGGCGGCGTCCTCCCTGGAGCCCATCCGCGCTCGGGTGGCGACGCGGCAGGGGGCCGAGCTGATGGAACAGGCCCTGCTCGCCGCCCGGCAGCGCTCGCTAGCCTCCGGCCGGTGCCATCGGGTGGAGCTGCTCGACGGGGCGGGAGCTCCGACGCCGGCAGGCACCCCGGCCGAGGGGCTGCGGCTGCGTCGTTGGTCGCACGCCGGCTGTGAAAACCCCTCGCCCACCGCGGCAGACTTCGATCAGGCGGAGCGCTTCTCGCTGCCTCACGGCGTGCGCGCGAGGTTGCTCTCGCCTTCGGACATCGATTGGCTGCCCAACGGCCGCCCGCTGCTGGGCCCGACTGCCCGGGTCCAGCTCGAGCTGAGCTACGGCGCGAACCAGCTCTGGGTGGAGGCCATGCCGCAGGGGGTGATCTGCGTCAAGGACGCCGCGGCGGCCGGAGGGTGCCCATGAGCCCCCGCATCGCCGTCCGCCGCTTCCCCCGCGGTCACTAGATGGTCGAGGCCATAGTCGCCGCCGCGGTGCTGGGGATCGCTCTGAGCACGCTCCTGGGGGCAGGGCTTGGCGCCGAGCGCACCATCGGCCTCGTCGAAGCCGACCAGCGGGCATGGCTGATGGCGCAAGGCCTGCT
>JACRCT010000629.1 GCA_016218885.1 Deltaproteobacteria bacterium
CTTGGGTGACAGGAAGGCCGGCAAGGTCGGCCCGAGCCGGAAGCTCTTGAACCCCAGGTGCAGCAGGGCCAGCAGCACGGCCACCGCCTTCTGGTCGTACCAGGCCACGTTGATCGACAGCGGCAACTGGTTGGGGTCGGCGAGGCCGAGCACCTTCTGCAGCTTGAGCGCGAAGGCCACCAAGGAGTAGCAGTCGTTGCACTGGCCGGCGTCGAGCACCCTGGGGATTCCGTCGATCTCACCGAGATCCAGCTTGAAGAACATGTACTTGGTGCATCCGGCGGTGAGGATGAGCGTGTCCTGGGGCAGCTTCTCGGCGAGCTGGCGGTAGTACTCGCGCGAGAGCTCGCGGCCGTCGCAGCCGCCGATGACCACGAAGCGCTTCACGCGGCCTGCCTTGACCAGCCCGAGCAGCTTCTCGGCGTGCTCCATCAGCTGGCCGTGGGTGAAGCCCCCCACCTTCTCGCCCTGATCGATGGGCTGGGGAGGCGGGCAGCGCCTGGCCAGGGCGATCAGGTCCGAGAAATCCTTGGCGCCGTCCGGGCGGTGGGTGGAGAGGTGGCGGATCTCGGGGTAGCCGGCCACGCCGGTGGTGAAGAGCCGATCCTTGTACGAGTCCTTCACCGGGATGATGCAGTTGGAGGTCATCAGGACAGGTCCGTTGAACTGCGCGAACTCGACGTCCTGCCGCCACCACGCGCCGCCGTAGTTGCCGGCGAGGTGCTCGTAGCTCTTCAGCTTCGGGTAGTAGTGCGCGGAGATCATCTCCCCGTGGGTGTAGACGTCGACCCCCGTCCCCTGGGTTTGCACCAGCAGCTCCTCGATGTCCTTGAGGTCGTGCCCGGAGACGAGGATGCCGGGCCGGCCGCGCACTCCGATGGAGAAGCGGGTGGCGCGCGGCTCGCCGTAGACCGCGGCGTTGGCCCGATCGAGCAGCTCCATGGTCTCGACGGTGGCGGCCCCGGTCTGCAGGGCGACCTCGAGGAGCGCCTCGAGGGAGGTCTCGGTGGGGACGGCGGCCAGGGCCTTCAGCGTGAAGTCGGCGATCTGGGGGCGCTCGTGGCCCAGGAGCAGAGCGTGCGTGGCGTAGGCGCTGATGCCCTTGAGCGCGTAGGTGATCAGCTCGCGCAGGGAGCGGACGTCGGCGTCCTCGGTCTGGAGCACGCCGACCAGATAGGCCTTGGCGCGCAGCTGGCTCTCGGAGGTCTCGTCGAAGCGGGCGGCTTCCGGGAGAGCGGCGCGCTGCTCCTCGGTCAGGCCGGACACCAGGCGGCGCTTGAGCTCGAGGCCGCGGCGCACGTAGGTGAGGATGCGCTGGGGGTCGAAGTTGGTGTTGGTCACCGTGGCGTAGAGCGCCTCGAAGACGAACGCGGCGACCTCGCGATCGATGGGCGCGCCGGCCCGGACCGCCAGCCCCAAGCCCTTGAGCACGTAGATGAGGAGGTCCTGGTAGTTGGCCGTCTCCTCGGACTTGCCGCACATGCCGCCCGTGGTGCAGCCGCGGCGGTCACTGGTCTCCTGGCACTGGAAGCAGAACATGTGCATGGCGGATGGCTCCTTGAGTCGTTGGTCGAGATTCGTGGTGGCGTAAGGCACTACCTGCGGCAGAGGCGGCAGGGTGTGCGGAGCAGGCTAGAGCGATGACGGGCGATGTAAGTCCTCGATTCTGCGACGGGAGTCAAACAGATCCCTGTGCCCCGAGGTCTAGCGAGGCGCGGCATCGAACGCTTGGCTACCTGCCAATCCAGCCAGCCGGACCGACCCTACGGCATCACAGTGATCAGGTACGTGAGGCGTGGTCACAGCGCGCGCCTCACGTGTGGCCGCGATAGATCGCCGTTCTCAACGACCCGACCAGCCGGTCGCGCACCTCGTCGCTGACCCCGCACTCGAGATCCGCCGTGGGACGGACCCAGACTGTCGCCGCCGGGTCCGGGTTCGATTGGCCGGTCGAACCGGGGAATGAGGTGCCAATGCACGTGTGCCACGACGTTGCCGAGGCACTCGTAGTTGATGCTCCTTGAGCCAGAGCGTGCACCATCCTCCCGCGCCCGCGCCGAAGGGCTGATGCTTGTGCAGGACGGCGTACGACTCGCGCAGCTCCGATAGGAAGAATGGGTCGCCGCCGGCGTGGATTCGCGCCAGTCGGTCACAGGCGGGGCAGGGCATGGCCGCAGGATAGACTCGCCGCACACCCGCCGCCCAGGTCGCCTCGCACCCATGGGCGGAGAGGGAGACCGGCTTGAAGTACAGTGAGTTACGCGATGGCGCCTGGCATGCAGAGTCATCCCTCGATGGCGGAAGTCGTCGACGCGGTCCGTCGCAAGCACCGGCGCAAAGCACTGGCGCTCATCGGCGGGCTGTTGCTGCTCGTCGATCCCACTTGGGGAGAAGCCAGCTGGGCGGTCTCCTTCGGCATCCGCTTCTCGCTCGTCGTGAGCTTGGTCCTCGCGTTGTGGATCTCGCGGCCGAGCCAAGGCTGGCGGGCTCATGTTGCCAGCGGCTGGTCGGTGATCGCCCTTCCCAGCGCGTTGGCCGCGCTGTGTGCCGTGACAGGAGGCGCGCGCAGCCTCTACCTCTTCGCCCTCACCGCCGTCCCGCTTGGCTTCGCGGTGCTGGCCCCGAACCGGCCGCTGATTCCCGTCTTCTCGTCCATCATGTCGATGGTGGGCGGTGTGGTGGTGCTGACGCTCGATGGATGGACGGCGCACCAGAGTCTGGAGTGGGTCCTCGTGGCGATGCCGGCGGGAGGGCTCGCGACGTACGCTGCAGTGGTGTATCGCCGCGTGCACGCGGCCGAGATTGCGGCCGAGCGGGAGAAGGCCAAGGCCATCGAGGATCTGGCGCAGAGCGAGGCGCTGCGGGCCAAGTCCGAGCGCCTCGCGGCGATAGGCCAGCTCGCCGCCGGCATCTCCCACGAGGTGAACAACCCGCTGGGCTTCGTGAAGGCGAACGTTGGCTGGTTGGAGGAGCGCTTCGCCTCCGAGGGCGATCCCGAGGTGATGGAGGTGCTGCGCGATACCTCGAAGGGGATCGAGCGCATCCAGCGCCTCGTCGCGGAGCTCAAGACGTTCGCCGCCGGCGGGGTCTCGGCCCGGGCCGAGACATGCCGGCCACGAGACATCGTGGACGCTGCGATGGGGGCCTCGAGGGACAGCATGCCCAGCCACGCTCGCATCGAGGTGACGCTGCCCGAGGGGCTTCATGACCTGCGGGCGAGCCCGAGCCATCTCGTCCGCGTGCTGAGCGTCCTGCTCGCCAACGCAGCAGACGCGGTGCGCGAGCGGAATCCGGGCGGGCGCATCGAGGTCCGGGGGCGGTTCGACGAAGCCGCGGGAATGGTCGAGCTGGAGGTCGAGGACGACGGCCCGGGGATCGACCCGCAGGCCATCCCGCACCTCTTCGAGCCCTTCTTCACCACCAAGGACATCGGAGTGGGACGTGGTCTAGGACTGGCGCTCGCCCGGGAATACGTGCGGCAGATGGGTGGAACGCTCGAGGCGTCGAACGCCGCGGGCTGTGGGGCGCGCTTCCTGGTGCGGCTGCCTGCGGCGTGAGGGCCTGGGGCGCCGAGGAGTCGCCTGGGCGCCCGCTGAGGCACTCTGTCTGCACACCGTCCTCCACAATCGCGGAGGGTGCCGAGGGCAGGCCGCTACACTGGCCTCCCATGGGCGGAGACGGAGGCAGGCATGAGAGCGTCGATCGCATCCAGATGGCTCATCGCGGGAACGAGAAAGGAAATCCGCCAGCTCATGGAGGCTGAGGTTGGCGCGGGGACCGCCCGGGAAACCCTGGCGCGCACGCAGCGTCGGTTCTCGGAGATCTGCCGTGAGCTGCCGAGAGTCGGCTCGCTGCTCAATCCACTCAGCATCATCCTGATCTGGGCCTCCTGGTGCTTGGCGCTATACCTGGTGCTGGCCGAGTCTGGTCGGAGCGCGGAGTGGGTCGGGGAGCGGATCCTCCAGGCCTTCGAGCGGCAGCTGCGCTCCTACCCCAGGCTCCTCACCTCGTTGCTGAACCGGGTCTGGTTCTCGAGGCTCAACGCTCGGGTAGTGAGGAGGTGGTGCAACGCGAGCCAGGCGCGACCGGTGCCAGGAGGCTGGTCAGCGCGCTTCGTGGAGCGTGACGGTACGCGATTCGACCTGGGGATGGACTACACCTCGTGCGGCATCTGCACGCTCTTCACCCGATACCAGGCCGCAGCGCTGGCGCCGTACATGTGTCAGACCGACCCGATCATGAGCGGGGTGCTCGGACACCAACTGTCGAGGACCAAGACCCTGGCCGAGGGCGGGGTGTGCTGCGACTTCCGCTACTCCGCGACCCTGCGCGACTAGGCGCGCACTGGCTTGGACAGGGTGGAGCGCACAGCATGCTGCGCGCTCCCCGGCTTGGTGCTGGGCCTGTCCGGGCGGGAGCTAAGGCTGCTGGTTGGAGACCAGGTTGGCGGTCCAGGGAATGGTCGTGGTATCGACCACCACCAGCTGTAGCGGCTGCTCCCCCGACGCCGGCGTCTGGCTGCCGACGACCACGGCGAAGTCGCGATCGCCCTGCTCGGGGACGATGGGGAAGGTCGCGACCGGAGTGACTGTCCCGGTGTCCGCGGCGCCGATGGCGATGGGGCCCGGATTCAAGGTCGCGCCCGATGCCGGTGTCGCCTCGGCGAAGGACACATCCTCGGCGTCGGGCAGCGGCGCGACCGCTCCGCTCTCGATCGGCCCTACGTCGACCGCGGGGGTGCCGGGAGCCGCGTGGACCACGCGCAAGCGCGCCTGCTCGGGAGTCGAGAGATCGAACTCCTCGCGGTAGAGGTCGATGCGCAGCACCGGATCTCTGCCGGGGGCCAGGAACCCCGCCGCGATCGCCAGGTATTGCTCGCCGGCATCCAGGTCGCCGGTCGACTGGCTGGCCAGCGGCGTTCCGGCAGGCCGGGTGGCGCCCTGCTCGTGTGCGAAGACCTCGATCGTGTAGGACCCGGGCGGCACCTGGATGGGCTTGGAGAGCTCGGCGAAGCTCAGGTCGTCGGCCAGCTCGAGGTCCCCGACGAAGACGTCCACCGCCGGCGCGTCCGGCGACCCGTTCAGAGTGTAGAGGGTGGGGTTCTGCTCGATGCGCGGGAGGTCCTCCGTGCGGCTCGTGTTCGTCGCGAGCAACGAGAACGAGGTGTCGAGCCTGGGTGGCTGGTCGGGGAGGCCGGCGGCGATCAGGAACACCTCTCCATCCTCAGGGAGGTCAGGGGTGGTGAAGGACGCCAACGGCTGCGCTCCACTGATGATCCCCAGCTGCAATGGGCTGTCGGCGGGCAGGTCGATGCCCTCCGGGGGCGAGGCGGTGAAGCGCTCGAGGGCAGCGATCTCCGCCGACCCGTCGTTGTTCACGTCCACTCCCACGGCAGGCGTCCGCGGAGCGGCGTGCACGATGCGCACCCTCGCATTGCCGTCGGCCGGGACGGCGAATCCCTCCTCGAAGGTCAGCACCCGGAAGCTCTCGTCTGCCGAGGTCGAGTTGACCAGGCCGGCGGCGATGGCCGTGGTGCGGCTCAAATCAGGCAGGGGCACTGCTGTGGTGGTGAAGAGTGGCGGGGTCGAGGCCTCTGCACCCGCCGGCCGGATCTCGAGCGTGTAGGTGCCGGCATCGAGATTGCGGTAGTCGCTGGTCTGGCCGTAGGAGAGGTCGGTGAACAAGGGGCTTGAGTTCCCGGCGGTGTAGACGTCGACAGCGGGCGCGTCAGGGGAGGCATTCACCACACGCAGAGATGCCTTGCCCTCCTCCAGCTCGTCGGCGTCATCGCCGCAGCCCCCTGCAGCCATCCCCAACCCGAGGAAGGCCATCACGATCCATAGTCGTCCTGTGCTCGTCTGGGACATGCTGAACCTCCGGGTGCTGGCTCGCGACGCCGCCCCTGCGGCGGGCGAGGCCGGCTCGCGGACCAAGATCTGCGGACGGCCTGCGAGGCGGAGCCAGCCGCCGTTGGGGGGCCGAGAAGTGCGCCCTCCTCCGCTTGGCGACGTCCCGGTGACCGTTCGAGGCCCTCTTCCGGGACCGGCGCGGAGGGTCTCGCCGCCGCGCTCCTGCTCGATGCTCTTGGTAAGCAGAGCGCTGGGCAGGCGCTATCTCCCGCGGGAGGCCTGAGCGCGAATGCAGGGAGTCGGGCGTCGTGAGGGGCCCACGCCCGACCGGTGGGAGCAGAAGCGGCGGTGCGAGGGGAGAGCGGCCAGGCGTCGGCTCCGGAGGCCTGGCGACCTTCTGGTGAGGCAGCACGCTGGCCATCTGCCCCGACGAGCGGTCCGCTTCCGCAAGTCAGCTCGATGCCACCCGCGAGGCGAAGGCCCAGGGGTCATCAAGAATCCGACCTTGGTGGATTGGTTCCTGGGGCCGATGGGGCCAGCGCGTGGGGAAGGACCTGGCTCCTGCTTGCGCTCACTCACTTGCTGCGGAACCGATCGCCGCGCTTACGCAGGGACTTGGCGGTCTCGGTCTGCCCGATGGACTCGTAGAGGCGGGCCGCCCGGTCGCAGCCGGTGACGTTTCCCTGCTCGCAGGCCTTCCGGTAGAGCATCGCCGCTTCGCCGCTGGCGCCTTCATGCTCGAGCTGCGCCGCCTCCCGCACCTGGGCCGCGGCCACGTCTTCCGGGGCGGACGGCGGCGATGATTCCCCCTTCTCGATCGGCGCCTTGTCTTGCGATGAAAGGACCCTGCGCGGCGGACCGGATGGCGCAGCCTCGGGCTGGCAGTCGCCGGTGGTCGCCAGCAACCGCAGCTGCCCGTGGAAGTGGGTGGGCTCGAGGAAGGCCACCTCGATCTCGCCCTCCTCGCCGAAGCTGAAGAAGTACTCCTGATGGCTGGGGGCCTCGGTGTCGGTGAAGACCACGAAGCCTCTCTCCCGATTCAGGTCGGAGAGCACCAGGCTGCGCAGCCCCGATGGCCTGGTGGGATGGAGGCGGCACTTCGCCAGCTGGGTGTTCAGGCCGCGGAAGGTCCAGGAAAGATCCACCGGCTCCGACTCCAGCATCTCCGAGCCGCCGCTGAACACGCCCCAGGTCGCCCGAGTCGTCAGGTGGCAGCGCAGGTCTTCCGGCCGCTCGGTGACGGTCCAGGACGGGCGGGCGGCGGGGTTGACGCCCGCGTCCGGGGTCGCGGGGCCGCCCAGAAGCTCCACGATCCAGTCGGTGGGCATGGCGAAGTTGAGGTTCTGGCCCGCTGCCGAGAAGGTGACGATCCCCACCAGGCGCCCCTGGGCATCGAAGAGCCCGCCACCGCTGGAGCCTGGCGAGACTGGTGCCGTAGTCTGGATCAGCGTGCCGCCCTTCTCCTGCCGCAGCGCCGACACCAGCCCGTCGGACAATGTGAGCTCCAGGCCGCGCGGCGAGCCCACGGCGTACACCCGCTCACCGACCTGGACGCGCGCCGACGGGCGCAGCGAGACCTTGGGGAGCTCCAGGCCCGGGACCTTCAGCAGGGCCAGGTCTCTCTTGGGATCGAAGGCGACCAGCTCCGCCGACCACCGCTTGTCGCCCTGGCGAACCTCGATGGAGCGGCCGTTGGCCACCACGTGATGGTTGGTCACCAGCCTCTCGGGGGCGACGACGACGCCGCTGCCCTGCGACTTGCCTGACTTGAGCGTGACCTCCACCACCATCGTGGAGCGAGCGACGCGGCCGAAGACCACCGAGGCGGGAAGCTCGCGCTCCGGCTTGCTCTGCGTCGTCATGGGCAGCCCTGCATCGGGCGTCTTTGCGGCGAGCAGCAGCATCGCCAGGAGGGCTGTGCAACTCATCGAGGACTCGCTTTCAGGAAGCTCTCATCCCGAACGTCCGCCGGGACAACCACTTACGCGTGACCGGGCGGGCTCGTCCAGTAGACGCAGGCCCGGCGAGCCCGTTGCGAACGCTGCCCCTCGGAAATGAACGAACTACTCGTTCATCGCCGCTGAACGTTGGTCACACTCCACTGCGGTCGGGGATCAGGTTCCCGCTCTCCGCGGTACGGTTGAAGCCCAGGGCGACCCCGAGGCGATAGCGGGCAGGTCCGAAAAGTCGCGTAGTTTCGCGCGGTAACATCGCGGAGGTTTACTTTGGAGCGTGGCTCCGTCTCTAGGAGGGCGCCACGGACGGCAATGCCTTGGCGCTGGATACGTGGTCCAAGAAGACGGAGGGTTGTCGCTGTGAAAACATCGGCTCGCAACATCGTCCTGCTGGGATCCTCGCTGCTCATGCTGACGGCCTGCTACGAGGCGGTCGGAGACCTCTGCAGCGCCACCGCGGACTGTGGGCTCTGCAAGCTGTGCTCGAACGGAAGCTGCATCGCTGATCCCGCCTGTGCGTCCGGGCCGGCAGACGCGGCGAGCTCGCTCTGCCAGGGCAGGGAATGCGGGCCCGACGGGGCTGGCGGCTCCTGCGGCAGCTGCACCAACGGCCAAAGCTGCAGCGCGGCCGGCCACTGCGACTGCGTCCCGCAGTGTGCGGACAAGGAGTGCGGGGACGACGGGTGTGGCGGCTCCTGCGGCGGCTGCGCCAACGGCCTGAGCTGCAGCGCGGCCGGCCACTGCGACTGCGGCCCGCAGTGCGCTGACAAGGCGTGCGGGGACGACGGATGCGGCGGCTCCTGCGGGGTCTGTCCCAGGGGTTGCTCCTGCGACGCGGCCGGTCAGTGCGCGGGCCCGTGCGGGTGCGTGCCGGAGTCCGAGCAGGCCCTTTGCGACAGCCTCGGGAAGGAGTGCGGGCTGGCGATCGTGGTCGATCGCTGCGGGAACCGACGGACCCCGAAGTGCGGGTCGTGCCTGGCGTGCTCGGCCTGCACCTCGGCCGGCAAGTGCGAGGCGAGTGCGTGCTGCCCGTCGTGCCAGGGCAAGCAGTGCGGAGACGACGGCTGCGGCGGGCAGTGCGGCTCCTGCGCGCCGGGCGACACCTGCGACGCCTCGGGCCACTGCTCCGCCTGCGCCCAGTGCTCCGACAAGCAGTGCGGAGTCTTCGGCGGCTGCCGCTGCGGAGCGTGTGCACCGGGCTCGGTCTGCGATGCCTCCGGGCGCTGCATCGCCTGCAGCCCCCAGTGCCTGGGAAGGTCCTGCGGGGACGACGGCTGCGGCGGGAGCTGCGGCGCATGCGCTCCGGACGAGGCCTGTAGCGCCCGCGGTGCCTGTGAGGTCTGCAAGCCGCAATGCGCCGACAAGCAGTGTGGCGACAACGGCTGCGGCCGCTCCTGTGGCTCCTGCCCAGCGAACCAGAGGTGCACCGCGACCGGCCACTGCGAGACCGCGCCGCCGAGCTGCCAGGGCAAGCAGTGCGGCCCCGACGGCCTGGGGGGCGAGTGCGGGGCCTGCCCCGTGGGCAACGCTTGCGACCCGGCGAGCGGCCGCTGCGCGTGCGTGCCGGCGTGCGCCGGAAAGCAGTGCGGGAGCGACGGTTGCGGGGGCTCGTGTGGGACCTGTGCCCTCCCCGCCACCTGCCGAGGGGCCGGGACCCCCAACGTCTGCGAGCTGCCGCTCGTCGAGGTCAAGCTGCTGAACGATCCGTGCGAGGGCGTCTGGGGGAGCTCGGCGGACGATGTGTGGTGCGTGGGCAGCGGCGACATGCAGCACTGGCAGGGCGAGAGCTGGGTCGAGATGCCCAGCTCGGGGGTCTCGCTGGAGAGCGTGTGGGGCCTGAATTCCCATGACATATGGGCGGTGAGCGCCATGAATGAGGCGGTCCTTCGCTACGACGGCGCAGAATGGACGAGCGTGGCTGACACCCCTCTGAGCAGCGTCTGGGGCAGCGCCGCCGACGACGTCTGGGGGGTCGGCGCCGATGGGCTGGTCGCCCACTGGAACGGCAGCGCCTGGATGTCGGTCACCGCTCCACGATCCACCTGGCGCCATGGCGTCTGGGGCAGCGCCGCCAACGACGTCTGGGCCGTGGGCAACGATGGCGTCATCCACTACGACGGCACCTCGTGGAAGGCCGTCACCAGCCCCATCACCTCGAGCGATCGGCTCCTCAGCGTGTGGGGGAGCTCGGCCGACGACGTGTGGATCGTGGGCGACGACTGCCTCATCCTCCACTGGCGCGGTGAATCCTTCACCAAGGTCCAGAGCCCCACCAGCTGCGACTCGCTCGCCGCGGTCTGGGGCAGCGCCCCCAACGACGTCTGGGCGGTCGGCTCGGGCGGCTGGGAGCCGGTCATCTTGCGGTGGCGGGGCACCTCCTGGTCGAGAATCGAGGGAACCTTCGGCTTCTCCTACCCCGAGGCCATCTGGGGCAGCTCCGGCTCCGACGTGTGGATCGCGGGCGACGCCCTCGTGCACTACCAGGAGTAGACGAGCACTTCTTCGCCGAGGGCCAGGAGTGGATGCCATTTCTCCGCTTCGCGTTGCCGCCTTCCCCTCCAAGGCATGAAGGCCTCGCTCTGGCTGCTCCCGCACGATTCTCAGTGGACCTATTCGTTCCTTCCATCTTGGAAAGGTCGTCTCAATGCTCCAACGGATTCTCGCCTCGCTCGCATTCATTCTCCTGATGTGCTCCACCTCCGTCGGCCAGGCGAGCGTGCCTGAAGGCACTCCTTTCGTGGAGTCGAAGGATAGACCTATTCGCGTCTATTACGACGCCTCCACCCCGGAGGCCACGGCCGAGGCTCTCCTCGCCCAGATCGAGCGCGATTGGACCTGGCAGATCGACACCACCGGCTTCGCTGTGCCGCTGCGCATGGTCGGGACCAGGGTGGAGCCGGGCTTCGATATGTTCGTGGCGCAGATAGATCCCTCCACCACCTATACGTTCGAAGTTCAAGGCGACAATCCAGCAACCGTCGAGGCTGACTGCCCAGTGCTCAGCGTGATGAATTCTCGCTACACGACCGCGGCCGACCTCGCCGATGCCTCGCGCCATCTGCTCAACCACGCCTCTCTTCACGCCATCGACTGCCTGGAGCCCGCCTTGCCGGCCTACGACATGTGGTCGGTGGCAATCCAATTCCTGGCAAAGAAGAACTCCCCCAGCACTCCCCATTTTCTCGCCGATTTCCAGGGTACTCCCGAGGAGCCGCTCAGCTGGGTAGAGGTCTTTGGTGAGACCCATTTCGACTTCTACAGCTTCGGATCCATGCTGTATGCGGCCTTCCTCGACCAGCGCTTTGGCCAGGGCGATGGAAAGCTCCTCGCCGAGATCTGGCGCCATACTGCGCAAGCCGGCCATATCACCGGGATAGATCCCAATGCCAACCCGGAATGGCCCACCTCGGACGTGGTGAACTCCCCCACCTTCTTTGACGCGATCGACGTCGTCTTGCAGGAGAAGGGCTCCAGCTTCGACGAGGCTTTTGCCGAGTTCGCGATCTGGCGGCTGCTCGTCGGCTCCTACCACGACGGCCACCATTTCAAGGGTGTCACGGCGATCACCAACGTGAAGGTGAACACCACCGTGGAGCTCTCCGAGATGCCCATCGTGGCGAAACACCCATCGGTCTTGGTGGGGCGCTATGGTACCTCGTACATCAAGCTGAATGGCGTGACCGCTCTTAGCCGTCCCCTGCAGGTCACGTTCGAGGGGCTCGGCGAGTTCAAATGGTCGGCCCAATTGGTCTGCGTCAGGTCTGGAGAGGAAGCGAGGGTTCTTCCCGTCGCTGAAGAAACCTCGCGGGGCTCGGCGCTCCTCACCAATCCAAGCGAATGCACTGCAGCTTTTCTTGCGGTCGAGAATCACTCGGAAGGCAACTTCAGCCCCAACATCGACGTCAGCGGCGACCTCGACGAGCTCTATAACCGGTGGGCTCTCGTCGGCGACTACACCGTTTCGCTTTCGGCCGTGGCTGTGCCGACCCTCGTAGCGGTGACCCCTTCCCACCTGATTCGCGGGCAAGGCGAGGTGTCCTTGACGATGCAGGGCACCGACTTCGTCGCAGGTTCGAGCCTCGCCGTGCGCCTGGGCGACGGTGTCACGGTCAGCAGCGTCGAGCTGGTCGACTCCTCGACCGTGAGGCTGAAGGCCAGTGCGCAGCTGACCGCGGCGATCGGCCGGCGCGACGTCACGCTCGTCTCCGGTGACGGACAGGAGGTGACGCTGCCCCAGGGAATCTCCATCGATCCCGAGCCGGTCGATGCCGGCGTCGTGGCCGATGCCAGCCTTGTGCCCAGCTCGGATGCCGGCGAGGTGGCCGCCCCCCCGGGTGAGCCTGAGGGCTGCGGCTGCTCAGCCTCCGGTACCGCGTTCGGGGGGCTGGGCCTTCTCACCCTCCTCGCGCTGGCGGCGACCAGGAGGCGCAGGCCTCGAAGCGAGGGTGCAGGGACCCTCTGCGGATAGGCGGAGGATCCGTCGCGAAGGCCGAAGCTTCTTCCAAGGAGAGGAACTGAGCACATGAGTCGAGTCTTGAGGCGGTTGATTGTGGCGTGTCTCGTCTTCGTGGTTCCAGGGTGTCCGGGCGAGGACCCTGCTCTCGGAGCTGACGCCAGCACTCCTGGAGAAGATGGCGGTGAGGAGTGTCCGGCAGCGCGGCAGTGCCCTGGCACCTGTTGCCCCTTGGGCCAACAGTGTGTTTCCGGCATTTGCCAGGCGGCAGGCTGCGCGGCCACCGAGACCGTGTGTGGCAGCGACTGCTGCAGCGCCACCGAGAGCTGCGTCAATAGCGTCTGCGTCGTCGATTCGTGCACCCCGGCCTGCTCGGGCACCACCCCGGTCTGCGAAGGCACTACCTGCAAGTGCAACCAGACCTCCTGTGGAGATAGCGCCACCTGCACCAACGGCGTGTGCGTTCCGGTTTCCACCTGCCCGGAGACCGCCTGCGGCACGGACTGCTGCCAGAGCGCTGAGACCTGCGTGGAGGATGTCTGCGTCGGCAGCAACTCCGGCACCTGCACCGTGGCTTCGACGTACGGCACCGTCACCGTGACCGGACGCGCCGAGATCGGCGTCAGCCAGTCCGGCGATGCCTACGCTTACCTGTCCGGCCCGCTGCCCACCTCGGACGGGACCGACGACGTGATCCAGATCGAGCTGATCGAGGGCTATGGCGCCTTCACCGATGGCCTCGTCACCGGCGCGTTCTCGCTCGAGGGCGACGAGCTCAACTACGGGACCTGCGGCATCTGCGTGACCCTGCAAGGCGACGTCGACCCGACCGCGGGAGTCACCGCCTTCCATATGGTCACCGGCGGCAGCATCACCATCACCTCGGTCAGCGGGAGCCTGATTGCGACCCTCACCAACGCAACCTTCGAGGAAGTCACGATCGACCCCAACTCCTACGAGTCGTTTCCGGTCGCCGACGGCTGCACCTCAGCCATGCGGCAGGCGCTTTTCCACGGCATCGCACCCGTCGGGTGCGACCCGCTCAACCCGACGGCCTGCACCGACGGCCAGGGCTGCTTCTACGACGGCAGCGGCCTGTTCTGCTCCCAGGCGGGCACCGCGGCCCCGGGCCAAGCCTGCTCGGGGACGGTCCAGTGCGTTGCCGGCGCCCAGTGCCTCGCCGATAGACTCTGCCACTCCTGGTGCGACAGGAGCGGCTCGAACCCCTGCACCGGCGACGATTACTGCACCCCCGCCACCTCGACCGGGATTCTCGGAATCTGCGCCGCCTGTCCTGAAGGGCAGGTGTGTGGCAGCGCGTGCTGCGCCTCGACCCAGACCTGCACTGACGGCGTCTGCGGGGATCCTGTCCCCTGCGACCCGCTCGACGCAGCGGCCTGCGGCGCGAACCAGGGTTGCTACTACGATGCCGATACCGAAGGCTTCGCTTGCGCCGCGGCCGGCCAGGTGGGTGTGGGCGCCGAATGCGAAGCCCTCGGGGAGTGCGTCCCCGGCGCCGAGTGCTTCGAGGACGGCTCTTGCCACGAGCTCTGCGATCCCACAGGGGCGGGCGCCTGCGCAACCACCGACCGCTGCGAAGCGGTTACAGAGGACGGGGCGCTGGGCGCCTGCTTCGCGTGCCCCGCCGAGAGCGTCTGCGGCACCACCTGCTGCGGCGAGCATCAGATCTGCAACAGCGCCACCATCGCTTGCGAGGCCCCGACGAGCTGTGACCCGCTCGCGCCGGCAGCCTGCACCAACGGGCAAGGCTGCTACGTCAACAGCTCCCACGGCTTCATCTGCGGCCCCCCTGGCGCGGTAGCCGTCGGCGCGGCTTGCACCGGCTTCGGCCAGTGCGTCCCCGGTGCAGAGTGCCTCGAGCAGGCGTGCCACGCGTTCTGCGATCCGGCTGACGGTTCTCCAGCTTGCGAGGGCACTGATCGCTGCGAGGTGGCAACCTCGGATGGCGCGGTGGGCAGCTGCTTCGCATGCCCGGCGGATCAAATCTGCGGGAACGTTTGCTGCACGGACCTCCAGGTCTGCGACGCCTCCACCGCTTGCGTCGCTCGGCCGCCTCCACCGAACGACGCTTGTGGTGCCGAAGGCGCCAACGCGACCGTCTTGACCCTCGATGCGGCGGCAATTACCGGCACGACGATCGTGGCTGCCAACGACTACGGAACCGCGCTGTCCGCCGCGTGCGACGCCACCGGCCCCGCCACCGCTCTCGGGCCCGACTCGGTGTTTGTTTACCGCCCCGCGGCCGATGGTGACTTCATCATCGTCCTAGAGCCTGAGTTCGATGCCGTCCTCTGGTACACCACGGGGTCCTGCGGCGTCGATGCAGACTGCGTGACGGCCTCTGATTCCCCGGCGCGGCCCACCGAGATGATCCGCGTGAACGGCGCCATCGCCGGCACCGATTACTATGTCTACGTCGATGGCTACGGAGCTGCCGACAAGGGCGAGTTCACCATCCTCGTCCAGTCGCCTGCTGCCACCCCTGTCAACGACAAGTGCGACGGCGCCACTGTGCTCACCTTCGGCGCAGCCCCGCTTTCGGGCGACACGACAAATGCCATTAGTGATTATGGAAATACGGTCAGCGCCATCTCCGCGGCCTGCGCCGGATTGAAGCAGTTCGGCCTCGAGGGTGAAGATGTGGTCTACAGCTACACTCCGCAGGCCGCTGGCCCCTTCACCGTTACTGTCACCGGCAGCTTCGACTCCGCTCTCTGGTACATGACGGGCAGCTGTGGCGACGCCGACACCTGCGTGGCTGGTGCCGACAATGGCATGACAGGCCAGGACGAGACTTTGACCGTCAACGGCGTGGCGGGCACCACCTACTACTTCGTCGTGGACTCCTTCAATGTCGGGAGGTCGGGAGCATTCACCATCAAGGTTCGTTAGCGCGCGCCACGACGGACCTGACGGTAGTTCGGCGGCCCCCGCTCCTCCGAGGGGCGGGGCCGCTGCATTCTTGGTTGCGCTGCCGGCAACGAGATGGCGCAGGCCTCGAAGCGACCGGGCAGGAGTCGGCTCCGGATGAGGTGAAGGTCCAGCGGAGCGCCGTCCAGTGAGGACGGAAGAGGTGGTGTCGTGAGAAGCTCGACTCGCTGCACGGGCCTGCTGTAATCCTCGCTGTGGATGATGCACCCTCAGTCACCCCATGGACGCTCCTGGCACGCTCATGACAGAAGAGGCGCTGCTGGGCCTGCGCCGGGGCGACGGCCGTACCCTGCGGGATCTGCACGCCGAGCTGTTCCCCCGGGTCCGGGCCGTGTGTCGCCAGCTGCTCAAGGCCCCGGCCGTCGCCGACGAGACCGCCCACGACGTCTGGACCGACTTCGTGGTCGATCGCGCGCCGGGGCTCAAGCACCCCGGCGCCATCGCGGCCTACCTGCACATGATGGCCGTGCGGCGCTGCTGTGATCAGCGTCGGCTGCAGATGCGGCTCGACGAGCGGGACCTGGCGGGCGAGGCGGATGGGTCGGAGAGCGTCGAGGCGCACCTGGCGGCCTCGTCGGAGCAGAGGGAGCTCGAGGCCCGGCTGGCCGGCTGCATGGAGCGGCTGACCGGCCGGACCCGCGAGGTGCTGCGCATGCGCTTCCACCGCAGCATGACCCAGGAGGCCATCGGCGAGGTCTTCGGAGCGAGCAAGCAGTACGTCGGTAAGGTCCTCAAGAAGAGCCTCGAGGCGCTGCGCCGGTGCATGGGGGGCAAGCCATGAAGTCCGGGCATCTCGATCTGGAGACGCTGCTCGCACGCCACTTCGCGGCGCGCGCGCCGAAGGGGTGCGAGCAGGCGGAGGGCCTCGCTCTCTTTGCCGCCGGCGAGCTCGACGGCGAGGCGCGCGCGTCCTTCGAGGCCCACCTCGGGGGATGCCAGCGGTGCCGCGAGGCGCTCGCCGAGCTCGACTCTACGCGCTCCCTCTGGCTGCGCAGCGGCCCGGAGGCGCGCGTTCCCTGGCGGGAGCGCTGGTGGGGCGGCAAGCTCTGGACAGCGGGTGCGCTCGCGGCCGCTGGAGCGATGGCGGCGATCCTGTTGATGGTGGCGCGGCCGACCGAGGACCCTCTGCGCCCGAAGGGGACCTGGCAGCTGCATGTCGCGGTCGACCGGCAGGGCAAGGTCATCCGCGCCACGCCGGGAGAGCGGCTGGAGTCGGGCGACAGGCTGGGCTTCTTCTACTCCTCGGACTCCGGCGGTTGGCTCGCCCTCTACTCCACCGACGAAACCGGGCAGACTGCGCGGCTCTTCCCCGCTTCCGGGGAGAGCGCCTCGGTGGTAGCCGGTCGCGAGGTAAGCCTGCCGGACGGCGCCGCCCTGGGCGAGGCTCACGGCTGTGAGTGGATTGTCGGGATGCTCGGCCGCCACCCCATCGGAGCGGCGGATGCTCTCGAGGCGCTGAAGCGAATGCGAAGGGACCGCAGCGGATGCAGTCTGGCCAAGGCGCAGATGCCCGGGGTCGTCGTGCAGGTCTTCGAGGTCACGCGATGAGGCGCTGGTTGGCGCTCGCGTTCTGGGGCGCGCTGCTGCTGTGCGCGCAGGGTCGGGCTTGGGCGGGCTCGAGCGTGCGCTATGCGCTGATCGTCGGCAACAACGTCGGCCGCTCGAGCGAGATCGACCTCGAGCCGCTCCGGCACGCGGAGCGGGAGGCGGCGCAGCTGCGCGGACAGCTGGTCCGCTACGCCAACTTCGACCCCCAGCGGGTCGAGCTCGTGCAGGGCGGCAGCCGCGGGGCGATCCTCGCCGCCGCGCATCGCATCGCCGAGCAGCACCGCCGCGACGTCGCCGAGCTGGGCGAGCTGCCCAGCCTCTTCGCGCTCTTCTTCACCGGTCACGGGGTCGCCGGCCGCCTGCTCACCGCGGACGAGCCGCTCAGCGGAGAGGACGTCTCGGCGATCGTGCAGCAGGTGGATGCGTCGCTGTCGATAGGGTTCTTCGACGCCTGCTTCTCGGGGAGCCTCGATCTTGCGGGAATGCGCGGGAAGGGCCTGGTGTCGACGCCCGGCTTCAACCCCGTCGCGGAGCTGCCAAGGGAGGTCCTCGACTCGGAGGGCACGATGTGGTTCGTCTCCTCGCGCCCCGGCGAGCTGAGCTACGAGGACGAGCGGCTGGGAGGACTGTTCACCCATTTCTTCACCGAGGCCTTCACCGCCGCGGCCGCCGACGGGGTCGGGGTCACCCTGGAGAGCATGTGGGAGTTCGCGGTCAAGCGGACCGCGTCCCACGCCGCGAAGCACGGCAGGCGGCAGACACCGGAGAAGATCGTCCGCAACCTCAAGGAGCGCGGGCCGCTCTACTTCAGCTTCCCGCTCGAGCGCAGCGCCTGGCTGCGCATGCACCCTGACGTGGAGGGCAGCTTCCTGCTCCTCTATGAGCAGTCGACGCTCGTCGAGCGGATAGACAAGCGGCGTGGGGCAGCTCTGGAGGTGGCGGTCTTCGATGGCCCGGCCTCGCTGCGGCGCATCGACCTGGCGCCGGGCGCGCCGGCCACGTCTCAGCAGCTCGTCATCGAGCGCGGGGCCAGGCTGCTGGTGCAGCCGAGCAGCCTCGCGCCCACCGCGCATGCGCCGGGGTTCGGCGAGGCGCCGGTGCGCGGAAAAGGTGCGCTGCCCGACCTGGAGCTGACCCACCGGCAGACACGCTCGCTCTGGATGCTCGAGGCGGGCTACCGCTGGCAGCCCGTGCCCGCAGCGATGCTCGGAGCGCCGCACGCCGCGCTCCTGGGGGCGGATCTCGCCCGCGGCCCGCTCCGCCTGGGGCTCGAGCTAGGGTACGGGCGGCGCGGCGAGGCCTTCGCGGATTGGTCCTACCGGCTGCACGAGCTGGAGGCGCGCGTGCGGGCAGGGTGGGGGTGGGATCTGGGAGGACCGCGGCTGGACCTCGAAGCCGGCGCCGGCGCCGCCCTGCACCTCATCGACTATGCGGACGGAGGGGCTCGAAAGCCGGCTGGGCTCAGTGTCCTCGCCGGCGCGCGGCTGATGCTCCCGGTCCCCTTGCGGAACCCGTACGTGATCCTGCAGCTGAACGGCGGGGGTACGGCGCGCTGGGCACAGGGCGTCGGCGGGGCCGACCACGCCCTCCACCTTCAGCTTGCACCCATCCTCGGCGTAAGCATCGGCGTTCCGCTCTCGAGTGACTGAGCCTGAGTCGAGCCCGCGACGCCGTACCCGGCCACGCGCCGGCCGTTGGCGAAGCCCGTATTCCCAGCTCGGCACGGTCGCTCGGCTGGCCGTCCTTCACGCTATCCCCAGCGCAAGCCTCGCACTTCGGGCCCTGAGCCGAACCGCTGCGTCCTCAGGTTCGTGCGCGTAGGGCATGGGCCCACATTGAGGCCCGCGGATTCGGCGCGTAGGGTGAATCGCCTATGGGTGGCGCACTTCTCTTGGTCCTGTGCGTCCTCGCGGCACTCCCGTTCCCGGGTGGCGACTTCGCGAGCCCGGCCGCCGAGCCCCGCGAGCTTTCGGCATTGGGGTCCGAGCCGCCCGTAGCGACCGTGCAGGCCGAGGACGACGAGGACGCGGAGCGTTGGTGTCCGCCGCCTTCCCCGCCGCGAGCAACTGGTCCGGTGCCCCGCATGTGGTGCGCGCCAGGCGCCGCCGAGGCCATCGCGGCGTTCCCGGCGTGCCTCGCCCCCGAGCCGCCCGAGCGCGGGATCACCTTCGTCTCCGCCCCGTTCGGCGCACGGATCAGGTCGCTGAGGTTGCGGCGCTCGGCCACTGTCCGCGAGGCCCCGTATTCAGGCGCCGCGTACCTTGGCAACGTCGCCCAGGACATGCGGGTGACCTGGAAGCGGGCGGCGCGCGGCTTCGACTGCCCGCTGTGGATCGAGATCGAGCCGATGGGCTGGCTGTGCGAGCGTCATCTCGAGGCCAGCCGTCTGCCGCCGCGGCTGCTCGAGCTTCCGCAGCTCAAGGACGACGCGGTCGTCCCCGGGGTCTATGGGAAGGTCACCGCCGCCAAGGCCAAGGCGTACCAGAGCGTGCGCGACGCCTGGCGTCGGACCCACGCCAAGCGGCTGACCGGGTCTGTGGTGGTGCGCCAGAAGCGTGAGATCCAGATCGGCCGCCGCGTCTTCTGGCAAACCCAGGCGGGCCAGCTGATCGAGGCGAGGCGCATCCGCGAGCTCGAGCCCTCGGACTTCTCTGGCGTCGATCTGCGCGAGCCCGGCGCCGCGAGCCTGCCGCTGGGCTGGGCGATGGGCTCGGGACACGGCGAGAGGCCGGTCGCCGTGACGCGGACCCCGGGCCGCTGCAGCGCGCCGGTGCGCTGGCTTGCCATTCGCGAGGTCGTCGAGGTGCGCGGTGTCTCCGCGGACGGCACGCAGGTCCGCATCGGCGACGACGAATGGGTTTTCGCCAGCGAGCTACGCGTCGCGCGCGCCTCAGCGGTGCCCCCGGGAATCGGCGAGGACGAGCGTTGGGTGGACATCGATCTCGCCCAGCAGGTGCTGGTGGCCTACGAGGGCACGCGCCCGGTCTTCGCCACCCTGGTCTCCACCGGTGGAGCACACAACCCGACGCCCGAGGGGCTCTACCGGATCTGGGTGAAGCTCAGCGAGACCGACATGGTGGGGAGGATGGGACGCACGCCCTACCGCGTCGAGCGCGTCCCTTGGACCTCGTTCTTCTTCGAGGACTTCGGGCTGCACGCCGCCTACTGGCACGACCGCTTCGGGGAGCCGCGCAGCAACGGGTGCGTCAACCTGACCCCGTCGGACGCGCACACCCTCTACCTCTGGACTCGACCCGAGGTGCCGCCGGGCTGGTCGATGGTCTACTCGCGCCCAACCATCCCCGGAACGCCCATTCGAGTGCGGCGTTCGACGCCGGAACTCGAGTCGCAAGCGGCAGAGCAGAACCTGCCTGCCACGGACGCGAGCGCGTTCACCGGCAGGCCGTCGGAGGTGCTGGCCTGCTTCGACGCAGAGGAGGCGGCCTCGGGCTGCTGGCCCTGAGCAGCGAAGCTTCAGTAGGCACCAAGCCCTTGAGCGGCTCCTCGGGGCGCCGGCCAACGACCTCTTGAATGGAGTTCCAGGCCGACCTGCTGGGCGTGCCCTGGTTCGCCCGGGGATAATCGAGACCATCGCCTTCGGCGCAGTCTTTATGGCAGGCGTGGCGGTCGGCTTCTGGCCAAGAAAGGACGAGACTCGCCGCACTTGGAAGGCGGACAAGAGGTTCGTCGCCAAGATGAAGGATGACGAGCGGGCTCGCCACCTCGCCAAGTGGCGGCGAACTGGTGAGCAGCACGCCGGCCGCGCGGCCCTCCTCGACGAGGATGTGCTCTACCTCCCAGAGCACGCGGATCTTCCCGCCGCAGGACGCGAGGAGCTGCGCGGCGCTCTCGACGATGCGCGCCGACGAGCCCACGGGTCCCGCCTCTGGCCCCCATGACAGGGGCCTCGGAAAGCAGGTCGCAGCGGGAGGTAGTTCCTCGCGCTTCCTTGAGGAATCTGCCCAGGCTCAAGGAGCTGGTGAGCCAGGCCGAGGTGCGCTCGGGGCCGCGGCGGATTCGGCGCCAGCCTTGATCGGAATCTCCTTGGCCGGAGCGAGCCCGAGCAGCGCAGGCGAGTTCACATGGAATCCCGCCAGCTTCCAGCCGGCATCGGTCTGCGTGAGCTGGACGAGGATCTCCGCTCTTCCCTTCTCGAACGTCGCCGACGCGCGGTAGCGGGCGCCGGTGTGCTTGCGCCCGTTGAAGTAGTTGACGAACGAGGTGCCCTGGCTCCCCTGGTACTCCCGCATAGAGCCTAGCCTCTCGCGAAAGACGCCGAAGAGGCTGTCGAGGTCGGGCTGCCCGGGCCGAACCTCGCTGAAGTCCGGACTGGCCTCGGCGAGGACCGTCGCCTTGTCCCATGTCGCGCCCACTTTGGGCAGCAGCGTGTCGACGAACTCCTTGCTGGTCTTGTCGAGCTCGGCGACGCGCTGGATGCAGGAGACGAAGGAGAACACGCTGAGCACAATTCCGGCCGCGGCGATGCTTACGATGGCCACAATGATTTTGCGCATGATGGCTTGGATGGTCGCACGGGGTGTGTGCACGTGCGAGCGCTATTGTCCTGGTCTCGTTCGGCGCGCTTCGGGTCGCTCGGGAAGCGTCCCAGCCGAGCGATCGGGCCGCGCGGTGCGCGCTCCCGAGTGACGCGGAGACGATTAAGTGCAGGCGGGCAGAGGGCTACCAGCGCCGCTAGACCCTGCTCACCGCGGGGAGCGGTGGTCGGGTGCGTTTTGAAGCTCTGCGGAGAGATCGCTCGCCTCAATGCCTCAGCTCGCTGAGGTCGAAGAACAGGTCCACGTCCTCCTCGCAGACCACGCACACGCAGCGCACGACCCGCATCCCCGGACGCGAGCCCTCGCCGATGCGATCGAGCAACCCGCCGCAGGGGCAGCGCCACATCGCAATGGCGTCGTCGATCTCGTCGAACCCGGAGATCTTCACCGGCTTGTCGGGGCTGTAGCCGGGCCTGTCGGCGATCGTCCTCTTGCGCTTCCGTTTCGCGCGGCCCTGGAGGATCCGCCGCGCGGCGAAGACGCCGAGGGCTGCGAGGAGAGCGAGAGTGAAGAGCAATCCGGCCATGTCGGAGCACTCAATCCGTCGCGGGGACCTCGAAGATGCGCACGCCTTCGCCCCGATAGGTTTCGGGCAGCTGCAGCTTGCGGGCGAGGCAGTCGTTGCCCGAAAGGCCCGTCACCACGTAGCGCACATGGAGCTCGCGCAGCGCGCTGCGGCCCTCGGCCCGGTCGATGGCGCATTCACGCGAGCCCTGCAGGTAGCTCCCGCGCAGGCCGGGCTGGCCGTCGGTCGTGTGCAGCGCCTCGCCGGGCACCACCTGCCTCGGTTGCCCTGGGCCTTCCCACTCGAGCTTCATTCCGGCATCGCCGCCGAGCTGCTCGAACACCAGCCGCAGCGGATGCGCCCCCGCCCCGAGCTTCACCTTGCCACTGCGCGTCTGCATGGGGTGCGCGCCGCCATTGTCGGCGACGAGGCCGCCCTCGAGCTCCAGTCGCGAGGCGTCGTCGCTAGTGAGGTGGAAGGTCCATTCGCCCTCGCGAGGAACCTCCACCCTGCCGGTCCACTCCACCCGATAGGCATCGGCGCGCATCTTGGGGTCCGGCGCGGCCCCGCCCCACCAGAAGTCGATGCGGGGATCGACGCGCTCGAGGACGGGCTCCACCCGGAACGCGCCCGGACGGCGAATGGCCTGGATGACGGGCTGGCTCCAGTACCAGCTCTCCAACCGGTCGGGGACGCGGGTGAGGTTGCCCCCGGTCATCGGCTTCCGGTGCACGGCGGCGTGCCACATCATCCGGTAGTCGTCCGAGATATCCAGCACCGCGAACCTCTGGGGATCCTCCGCCCATTCGACCATGGGCTTGGGCGCCTCGGCGGCGGTCACGATGAAGCGGCGCGGGGTGTACTCGACCAGCGCGAAGGCCGTAGGCACCAGCGCCACGAGGAAGCGCCCGGAGCGGCTGGCGAGCAGGCCACGCAGCCTGGCGAGCCCCAGCGCGCCGCAGACGATGAGGCCCAGGTACATCAGGTAGCCCAGCCGCACCGGGACGCCCATGAACTCGAGCTGCGGCATCAGCTTCTCGAGCCAGGCGTAAGGCAGCGTCACCTCGCGAATCTGCCCGTCCACATGGAGCTTGGGGCCCAGCGCCAGCACCGCGCCGAGGAGCGCCACGGCGAGCCAGACGCGGGCGGTGCCGCCCCCGAGGAACAATCCGATCAGCGCCGCGAAGAGGACCGCGTAGCCGGCGTAGAGCGCGGTCTCGGCGGCGTTGCCGCTCCAGCGGAAGGCATGCCCGCCCCACCAGTGGGCCCAGCTCTGCGCGAGGTTCGGGAAGAAGAAGGCGTAGAGATCTCCCGAGAAGCGCACCGCATCGTGGGCGCCGGCGATGGGCTCGCGCGATTTATAGACGAGGATGGCGATGAGCAGGGGCCCTGCGACTGCGAGGTAGGTCGCGGCGAGGACGACAGCGCGGGCCGCGAAGGCCTTGGTGAGGAAGGTGGGGCGCAGGCGTATCGCGGCGTCGCCGAAGAGCACGGCGCTGGCGACCATGGCGAAGAGCAGGTGGTACCAGCTCGCGAGGGAGGCCAGGGCGAGGAACAGGCCGCCCAGGACGGCGTCGCGCAGGCGTGCCCGGCCCTCGAGCATGCGATGCAGGAAGAGGAAATAGAGCGGCAGCCAGCCCATGGAGGTCAGGTGCTGATGCCCCTGGGCATGGGCCAGGTGATACGGGGCGGCGGTAAAGAGCACGCCGGCGCAGACCGCGACCAGGCGATCGCCGGTCAGCTCCTTGACCAGCCGGTACATCCCATAGGCGGTGAGCCAGAAAGCGAAGAGGACGCCGGCGTTGTAGACCCCGAACGGCGAGAGGAACCACCACAGCGGCACGGTGAGGATGGCGGTGGGGGTGTCGAAGGTCTGGAAGACCAGGGGCGCGCCCTGGGGATGGAAGACGCGGTCGGAGAAGAAAGGGTTGGAGAAGTGGGTGAGGGCGTCGTGCATCCAGCGCCAGGACCAGAGCGTCTGGAACGGGTCGCCCGGGTCGCCGCCAAGGCGCGAGCCGAAGTGCTCGGCCATGGGCCAGGTGAGCGCGACCGACGCAGCGAGGAAGACCAGGCCGGCGACGAGCTCCGGAAGACGGGCGCGCGGGGTGCTAGGGGTGCGTGAGTTCATGCCCAGGACGAAGGCATAGGGCAGGGGCGCGGCAGTGTCGAGGGGCTTCCGCTCGCACTGGGCGTCAGATTCAGGGGACCGGGGGACGGGACGGGACGAACAGGACCGACGGGACGAAGTCAAACGGTCAGACGGTCAGACGGTCAGACGGGCGGGTGGGTGGCGAACGGTAAACGGACGAGACCGGTCAGATCGGTCCCGTCAGTCCTGTCGGTCCCATGGTCGAACCGGTCAGCCGGCCGAAACTGCGCAGCCGCCGGCCACCCGGCAATTGCCTCACACGGTCTTCTGGATCTTGGCGAGCGCGCCCTCGACCAAGCTGCGGATCTCGGCGAGGCGCTTTTCGGTGGTGGCCTCGAAACGCAGGACCAATATCGGCTGGGTGTTCGAGGAGCGCACCAGCCCCCAGCCGTCCTCGAACACGACGCGCACGCCGTCGACGTCGACCACCTTGTATCCCTGGTCCTTGAAGTGCTGCACGGTGCGCCGGACGATCTCGAACTTCTTCTCCTCCACCGTGTCCACCCGCAGCTCCTCGGTGGCGAAGGTCGGCGGCACGTCGGCCAGCACCTGTGACAGCTTCTGGTCGGAGTGAGTGAGGATCTCCAGCAGCCGCGCCGACGAGTACACCGCGTCGTCGAAGCCGAAGTAGCGGTGCTTCCAGAAGATGTGGCCGCTCATCTCCCCGGCGAGCAGCGCCCCTTCTTCCTTCATCTTGGCCTTGATGAGGCTGTGTCCCGCCTTCCACATGATGGGCCGGCCGCCTGCCTTGGCGATCTGGTCGTACATGCGCATCGAGCACTTGACCTCTCCCACCACCGCCGCGCCCGGCTCGGACTTGAGCAGCTCGCGCGCGAACAGCAAGGTCAGCTCGTCGCCCCACAGGCTGTTGCCCAGCTCGTCCACCACGCCGATGCGATCCGCGTCGCCGTCGTAGGCGATGCCCAGGTCGGCCTTCTCGCGCAGCACCGTTGCCGCCAGCTCCTTCATGTTCTTCACGACCGTGGGGTCGGGGTGGTGGTTGGGGAAGCGGCCGTCCATCTCGCAGTACAGCGGCACCACCTCGAAGCCCATGCTGCGGAACAGAGGCAC
>JACRCT010000607.1 GCA_016218885.1 Deltaproteobacteria bacterium
AGGACTTCCCGGCGCTGCCCGGGGCCACGAGCATGCCCACCTTGCCCAGCGCCAGGATGCCGGCCTCCTTGCCGTCGACGGTGCCGGTCAGCAGGTACAGGCGAGGCGGAGGCACGGAGGTCAGCCAGTCCAGGTCCTGCTTGGCCAGCGGGCGCCACAGCCGGCCCAGCGCGTTGGTGGGGACCTGTGCCAGCACCTGGGCCACCGTGCGCCGGTCGGGGGTGACGTACCCGCGCGGATCGGGAACGGCCGGAACCGGATCTCGAGGATCAGGGTCCGGATCTCGAGGATCTGGGTCGCCGTCGTCCTCGCCTGGCACCCGGGAACGAGGCTCTGGGGAAGCCGACGCCGTGAGGTACCCCTCGGCGCGCAGGTGGTCGGCGGGCGTGCGCGCCGCGGCGAACGCAGCGAGGTCGAGGGCGTCGCCCAGGAAGCACGAGCCCGATGGGGCCCGGATGCCGCAGGTGTCGGGGTGGCCCGCGGAGAAGCAGGACCATCGGCCCGGGGAGTCGGGGAGCGTGCCGAAGCAGCCGTGATGGCCGCAAGCCGGACAGGTGCCGCCCGAGCGCGGCCACTCGGAAGCCTGATCGGCGTTGAACCGTTCGGAGGCCTCCTCGAAGCGAGCAGAGGCAGCTGCGGAGCGGGGACGCGGAGGAGCCGGAACCTTGTCGGGCTTCGGGGCCGAGGCGGCGAGTTCCTCGACGGAATAGGGCGCGGAGCGGAGCACGACCACTGTGGCCTCACGCTGGAGATCGTCGACTCTCGCCCGTGGGGTAAACAAGAAGCGGGCCCGATCGCACAGGGCCCCGGCGTCGACCTTGAAGCCAGCGAGCCCAACGTTCCGAGCCGCGTTCAGCCGGGCCCGCTGGAGGACCTGGGTGACCAGCTCCCCGGCTCCGCGAGCGGCGAGGTCCCAAGCGCCAGCGTCGGTGCAGGGCACCGGGAACACGAAGACGAGCCGAGCGCCGCGGGGGGTCTGATGGAAGAGGTTGCCTGGCAGGCCCGCTGACGCGAGGCGCTGTGCCTCGGCTGGAGGCGGGGCGACGTGCTCCCCGGCCTCGTCGGAGAAATCGATGTCGACGGCCACACCGGCCGAGTCCTCCCAGCGCTCGGTCTCCCGATGATCGCCCTGCCAGCAATGGATGCCCCACCAGGCGTCCACAGTGCGGGGCGAAGCCTCGAGTGCCTGGGCGAGCGCCGCGACGGGATCGCCGGCGAGCGGCACGCGCCGGCCGACGGCGTTGGTCCTCGGCCCGTTCGAGATGGTGACGGTCAGGTCAGCCACGGTGCACCTCGAGGTCGATGGCGGCGCGCACGGCAGCGAGGACCGGCTCGAGCTCGCGAGCCAGGATGTAGAGCCCGCCCTGCTCCTCCAGGCGGCGCTGGAAGTCGGCCTGCTCGGGGGACTGCACGCCGGTGTCGGACTTCACCTCCACCTCGAGGCGCCAGCCGCCGCGGATGACGCCGGAGATGTCGGCCTGGCCGGGGATGCCGAAGCGCACGAGCCGGCCGCCCATGCGAGCCACGCCGGTGTTCTGCCGCCAGGCCCACACGCCGGGGATGGTGTTCAGGCGAGCCAGGAGCAGCTGCTGGAGCTTGGCCTCGAGCATCAGTGGCTCCGGGCGGGGAGTGGGAGGAAGGGACGTGCGGCGGGGCGGATGCCCGCCAGGTCGGTGGGCTTGAAGCGAGGCCAGGTGCCGAAGACGGCGCGGAACTGGTGGCCCACGAAGCCGGGCTTGAAGCCCTTGAGCTGCTGCACCGCGCAGAGGCGCAGGTACTCGGCAGCCTTCTCGGCTGGAGTGGCCAGGAACACCTTCTCGGCCTCGGCGCGCGTCAGCTCCCGGCCCCGCTCGGCAGCCGCGGCTCGCAGGCGCTCGATCCCCTCGCGGTCGAGCCGAGTCCCGGCCACGAGCTCCTTGTCCTTGCGCTCCTGGGGCACCGAGGGCGTCGGGAGAGCCAAAGGCGCGCGCTGCAGGGAGCCGCAGGAGGGGCACGTGCCGTCGGGGAGCCAGGCCGCGGCGATGAACCCGCAGTCGGAGCAGGTCAGCAGCTCACGGGTGCGAGCGGGCGTGGCGGTGAGCGAGTAGTCGCGGTCGTCGTCGGGGAAGCCGTGGCGGAGCACGTTCCCGGCGTGGTCGTGGATGAGTGCCTTGGATTTCCCGGGAGCGGGACGGAGCACGCGGCCCACCATCTGGATGTACAGCGAGAGCGACTTGGTGGGCCGGGCGAGGATGCACACCTCGGCTCCCGGCGCGTCGAAGCCCTCGGTGAGCACGCCGACGGAGCTCAGGATCTGGACTGAGCCGTCCCGGAAGCCGGCCAGCATGCGGTCGCGGTCGGCGCGCGGGGTGCTGAAGTCCAGGTGCTCGGCGCGGTAGCCGGCCTCTTGGAACTGGTCGGTGAGCGCCTTGGAGTGCGCCACGTTGACCGGGAAGACGATCGCCGGCCGGCCGGAAGCGTGAGCCTGGTACTCGCTCACCACGTTGCCGACCAGGACGGCGGTGTTGCAGGCCAGGCCCAGCTCGCGCTGGTTGAAGTCGCCGGCGACGGTGCTCACGCCGTGCAGGTCGGGGCAGTCGTAGGAGAACGGCTCGTAGGGGACCAGGGCGCCCAGGGCCATCAGCTGGCGCGGGGTGGCCGCGACCACCTCGCCCTCGAACACCTCGGCCAGGCCCAGCTTGTCGGAGCGCCAGGGCGTGGCGGTGGCGCCGATGACGGTGGCGTCGGGGTAGGCGTCGAGCACGGCCCGGGCCGTGTTGGACATGCAGTGGTGCACCTCGTCGTAGATCACGAGGTCGGCCGGTGGGAGCCGGTCCATGCGGCGGGCCAGGGTCTGGAGGGAGCAGACCTGCACGGGCCGGTCGGGCGTGGCCCGGAAGCCGGCCATGACCACGCCCGCGAAGACGCCCGCGGCGCGCAGCTTCGCGAGGGTCTGGTCGACCAGCTCCTTGCGGTGCACGACGACGATGGAGCGGCGGCCCAGCTCGACGCTGCGGCGGATGACCTCGCTGAAGATGATCGTCTTGCCCCCGCCGCAGGGCAGCACCAGGACCACGCGCCGCCGCCCGGCAGCGAGCTGGGCGCGCAGCTGCTCGAGGGCCGCGAGCTGGTAGGGCCGGAGGACTGGGGCGCTCATGCCGAGGCCTCCAGGAATCGGCCGCGATCCACGTCAGCCAGCCACGCGAGGTGGGTGAGCGACTCCCAGGGGAAGAGGGCCATGCCGTGGCGGCCCATCTTCGTGCCCGTGTACTCCCGAGCCCGCTCGAAGGTGGCGCGGCTGGTGTGCGCGATGCGGGCGGCTGCCTTGTTCGCGGCCTCGGCCGGGTGGTCGCGGGCGGGCGCTGTTTTTGGTGTCGCCTCACATGAGGCGGGACCAGACTTCTTCTCTCCCTCCCTCGCGTCCACGAAAGGGGCAAAATCAAGATCCAGATTCTGGATCTTGATTTCTGCGCTCTTGCGGTCGCCGCCGTGCCTCGTCTCCGGGTGGAGCGTCTCGTAGATCTCCTCGCGCCGTGCAAGCTGCTCTCCGCGCTCCAGGGCGGTCAGCTCATTGCGGATCAGGTTCTCGTCGAGCTCGGCGAGTTCCAGGTGGAGGGCGTCGAGGTCGAGCACGCAGGCCGGGATCTCCGTCCACCCCAGGGCGGTGCAGGCCGCGAAGCGGTGGAGCCCGGAGACGAGCTCGAAGTCCTTGGAGACGGAGATCGGGTTCAGTAGGCCGAGTTCGCGAATGCTGCCGACCAGCTCGCGCACCTTGTCGAGGGTCTGCCCCCGCTTGCGGTACTCGGGGATCGAGATGTCGGCGACCTTGAGCTGCACCACTTGGCTTGCGTTCATGGGCTACCTCAAACCCTCGACCTCACCCGCCTGGAGCGAGCAGGACGGGGAGGCCGGAGGGCGCTGCGTGAAGACGAGGGCTTTGGAACTCGCTCTTGGCTCACCCCACCGCGCCGGGTTGGCCTGGACCAAGACCAACCGCGGGGGCCGGAGCGCGCCGTCGAACCGGCAGCGCGTGCAGTTCACGGAGCTGCTCAGGACAGACGCGGAGCACTCTGTGTTGCTGCACTCGTCGCAGCGGTAGACCACCGGCCCGGGCGGAGCGGAGTCAGTCCCGCTCGCGACCGCGAACCGCGAGCGCCTACTGGAGATGCCGGAACTCGCGGCGGCGCTGGAGGTACGGAGGAGGTTGGGGCCGCGAGCGGGGAGTGGACCGCGGGGGAGGCGCGGTGGCCCACGCTGCGGGCTGCCACCCGCCGGGCGGCGAGAAGTCAGGCCGCCGAGGATGGCCAGTCCACCCAAGACGAGGCCGCGAGTAAGACGACGGCGTGGAGCAAGAGCCTGGCTTCATGGGCAACCTCCGGCGCCGAGCGACTCGGCGAGGGCATAGGAGAAGAGGAGGACGAAGAGCGCTCCGACCAGGGCCGAGAGGAGCGGGTCCACCTCAGGGTGGGTCTCGGACCGTGGCGCGCGTAGCTGTCCATGCGTGCTCCTGACGAGCGAAGGACCGGAGGGCGCTCAACGGCTGGCCCGAGACGGCGCTGGAGACGTCCGCCAGGTTGAGCAGGTGAAGCTGGCGGGTAGGGGTTGTGCCGTCGTCCCGCTTGATTCGCGCCTCGCCGTGCTCGTCGGAGTGTCCGGCGTCGCTCCCCAGGACCTCACCGGTAAACCGGCCGGGGCCTACCGGGAGCTGCTCGTCAGTCTCTGGAACGACCTCCCAGGAAACCCGGAGCGAGAAGGTGTCGGCATGCACACTGCTGACGCACAGCCAGATGAAGGCGGGCACGGCATGCCCCAGGTCGGCGTGAAGTTCGAGCTGAGGTGTGCGTGCCCGCCGGCCGTGGGGCCGGCGGGCACGGAGGAGGAAGCCATGGGTTCTTCGAGAAGGCCGAGCACCATCAGCGAGGGCGAGCGGGCCGCGAGGCCTTCGCCTGGGCTGCCCAGCGTCCTCATCGGGGCGGTCGAGATAGTCGCGGCGCGCATCCAGGCGAACGCCGTGCCCGATCTACCCGTCGAACGAAGCGGGATGCACGACGCCGCCGTCCCGCTTCCCGGAGGGGTTCGGGGCGCACCGATACCGTCGCTGGTCCCCGACCAGCCCGGTCTGGACGAGGTGATCGCCCTGCTCGCCCGGGGCCTGGCGCGCGCCCTCGAGCAGGCGCGCCAGCCATGCCCGCCCGCCGAAGGCAAGTCGCCCCGCCTCCAGTAGCCGACCGGGAGAGCGCGGTTCGCCTTGCTTCGTCCGGGAACCAGAGCGTCCATCGCGAACGAGCAAACACAAGGAGAGAGCATGGCAAAGACACTGACAACAGCTGACCTGGACAAGCTCCGCGGCCTCTCGATGGGCGAGCTGCGCAGCATGTGGAAGCGGCTCTTCGGCGAGGACTGCCGCAGCCGGAACAAGGACTACCTCCAGCGCCGCATCGCCTTCCGCCTCCAGGAGAAGGAGTTCGGCGGCCTGAGCGAGCGCGCCAAGAAGCGCCTCGACGAGCTGCTCGCCGATTTCGAGGTCCACGTCCGCCGACCCCTGCCGCCGCTGGGAGGCGGACTGATCGCCCGCGACCCCCGCCTGCCGCCGGTCGGCACCGTCCTCGTGCGCGAGTTCCGCGGCGCCCACCACCACGTCGCCGTCCTCGCCGACGGCTTCGACTACCAGGGCGAGCGCTTCACCTCGCTCTCGGAGGTCGCCCGCAAGATCACCGGCACCCGCTGGAACGGCTTCGGCTTCTTCAACCTCCTCACCTCCAAGGAGCGTGCAGCATGACCTCGACCAAGCCCACCGCCGCCCCCACCCGAGTCCGCTGCGCCATCTACACCCGCAAGAGCACCGAGGAGGGGCTCGAGCAGGAGTTCAACTCCCTCCACGCCCAACGCGAGTCCGCCGAGGCGTACATCCTCAGCCAGAAGGCCCAGGGCTGGGAGCTGCTCCCCGACCACTATGACGACGGCGGGTTCTCGGGCGGTTCGATGGAGCGGCCCGCCCTGGCGAAGCTCATGGCTGACATCGCCGCCGGGAAGATCGATGCGGTGGTCGTCTACAAGGTCGACCGCCTGTCCCGCTCGCTGCTCGACTTCGCCAAGATGATGGAGGTGTTCGAGAAGAAGCACGTCTCCTTCGTCTCGGTGACCCAGCAGTTCAACACCGCCATCTCCATGGGCCGCCTCATCCTCAACGTCCTGCTTTCCTTTGCCCAGTTTGAACGCGAGATGATCGCCGAACGAACGCGCGACAAGATGGGCGCCGCGCGCCGCAAGGGGAAATGGGTCGGCGGCACGCCCGGCTTGGGCTACGACGTCGTCGCCAGCAAGCTCGTCGTCAACGACGCCGAGGCCGCCCTGGTCCGCGAGATCTTCGATCTCTACCTAAAGGAGCAGTCGCTCCTGCGCGTCACAGAGATCCTCAACGGCCGCGGGACCCGCCTCAAGTCCGGGGTCACCCGGAAGGGCGAGAAGCACGTCGGGGGCAAGTGGACCAAGAGCAGCGTGCGCCGGCTCCTGAGCAGCCCGACCTACGTCGGCAAGATCACGTACCAGGGCGAGCAGTACGCCGGCGAGCACAAGGCCATCGTCGACGTCGGCGTGTTCAAGAAGGTGCAGGCGAGGCTCGCGGCAGCGCGGACCGACACCCGCGGGAACTCGCGCAACCGCCACGGCTTCCTGCTGCGCGGCATGATCCGCTGCACCCGCTGCGGCTCGGTGATGACCTCGGTCTGCACCCGGAAGGACCGCAAGGTCTACCGCTACTACGTCTGCAGCGCGGTCCACCATCAGGGCACCGGCGCGTGCGAGGTGCGCTCGGTGCCCGCGGAGACGTTCGAGAAGTTCATCGTCGACAAGGTCCGCGCGATGGCCAAGAGCCCCGAGGCCCTGAAGCTGATCCCTGCGCAGCTCGAGGCCGACCGGCGCAAGGACGTCCCCGCCCTCGCCGCCGAGAAGGGCCGGCTCGGTCAGGATCTGGAGCGCTGCCGCGCCGAGGCCAAGAGCCTGCTCGCGACCCTGGCGGGCCAGGCGCGCGGCGACGGGAGGTTCGTGGGCGAGCGACTCGGCGAGCTGGAGGAACAGGCCAAGCAGATTGAGGGGCGGCTCGTCGAGATAGACGCCCGCCTCGCCGGCCTGGACCGCCCCGCGCCCGATGAGAAGGAGGTCGACGCGCTGGTCTCGATGTTCGACCCCATGTGGGACCGCCTGACCGCGACCGAGCAGGCCCGCGTGCTGCACCTGCTCATCGACAGGATCGCCTACGACGGCATCGACGGCGCCCTCGAGATGACCCTGCTGCCCGCGGGCGTAGCCTTGCTGAACGCGCCCGGGAAGAAGGAGGCCGCCTGATGAGCGCCGCCGACCCGACCACCATCAGGTTCAAGGTCTGCCTTGCCCGCCGCGCCGGACCCACGCGCGGACTCACCCTGGAAGAGGGTGAGAGGCCCGCGGCCGAAGCACCGGCCGGCAGAATGGCCCGGGTGACGCGCCTGCTCGTCCAGGCCCACTACTTCCAGCGCCTGCTCGACCGCGGCGAGGCGAAGGACCTTGCCGACCTGGCCCGCCGCTACGGCGTCTCCCGGGCGCGGGTCACCCAGATCATGGACCTGTTGCTCCTCGCGCCGGACATCCAGGAGGCCCTCCTGCTCTTGCCGACCACCGCCAAGGGCCCCGACCCGGTCACGGCCCTCGACCTGCGCAGGGTGGGGCGGTCGGCGAAGTGGACCGAGCAGCGGACCGAGTGGGGGCGGGTCGCAGACGTCACGTAAACGCAGTGGGGGTGGTGTCAACCTGGCGCGAACGCTCGGTCCAGGAGCAGGGCACGGTAGTCTTTGTCGGTGGCCGCGCGGTAGAACGCGGGCACGTGCTTACGACGGAAGCTGGAGTGCTTCCAAGGTCGCTCGGTCTCGCGCATGACGGCGTAGAGCCACTCGTCGCGTAGCGGCAATAGCTCGCGCGGGTTCTCAACCTCGAAGTAGGCAAAGCCTGGAACTGCCTCCGGCTCCTCATCGCGCCAAGTCTTGTAGCCGCCCATGCGCTCGCGCACCTTGGCCATGGCAGGTACGAGGGCCGGCGGGATCTGGAGGTCGTGGGGCAGCATCATCCCGACGACCTTGCGGCCGGGATCAAAAGCGCACAGGACGAATCGCTGGTTGATCGTGACAGGCAGATGGGAGCCTTTCGGGACGCTCATCACGAGCCGAGCGTCCTCCTCCTCAAGCTCCAGCGTCGCCAATAGGTCCGCGCAGAGGTCGAGGTAGGCGTTGGCCCACTCGCGGCTGGCTGCGCGGGAGAGGCGCTTCTGCAGCTCGACTTCCCCAGCAGCCACATTCGCCTGGTCGGCTGCAGGGAAGATTGCCGCCGAGGTGGCAGGCGCGGGGCTCGCCAAGCGGACGCCGGACACCTCCGTGAGCGCCCTCGGCAGAGCGGCTGCAAAGTCGTTCAGCGCCGCCGGAGGAACGGCCTCGCAGCGGCTCCACAGAGCATCGAACCAGGAATGAACCTGCCCGACGATGGCAGGGTCATCGAGCAGCACCCCTATCTCCTGCCGCTTGCCGAGGCCCATCTCGGTGAGGTTCGCCGAGCCCAGGAGAGCGGCAGTGTCGCCGGCGACCACCTTGGCGTGAAGACCGGGCCAGTGGCGGACGTGCTCCTGGTGGTCTGCGAGGAATTTGAGCAGCTCGGCCCTGTGCGACGGTGCGTGGCTTCGGAGTAGCTCCTCAGCGTCTGTGAGAAACCGCCACCGCCTGGCCTTCCTGACGAAGGACCGCAGAACCCGGAGGCTAACGTAGGGACAGGCGATGCGAACGTCGCTGCCTTCAGCGACGGCGTGGATGTGCCTGACGAACGGCGATAGATCCCCCGGCTGCAAGTCGAACGCGTGGTGCACCAGCGTCGGCATCCCCGAATGGTACACCCGCTCGGGACCGACCGGGCAGCGTGCGAACAAGCTGATCGGCTACAAAGCTGATCGGCGGTCATCGATGCCGCAGCGCCGGTCGTGTAGTGTTCCGCCCCAGCCTTGAGCCCGGATGCCCTTCGCCCTCTTCCATAGCCGCTTCCCCGAGATCGCCGAGGCGGAGACCCGCAGCATCACGGTCCCGGCTGACAACCCCTGGAAACTACCTGCCGCCAGCTACGGCTTCCTCGACATGTACTGCGACGAGCCGGGCTGCGATTGCCGGCGCGTGATGCTCTTCGTGACCTCGTCGGCGCGCCCGCCCGGCAGGCAACCGCAGGCCGTCATCGGGTACGGTTGGGAGCCGGCCGATTTCTACAGGACGTGGTTCCACGACCACGCCTCCAGCGAGGACATCGCGGAGATGATGGGACCATCGCTCAACTTCGGCAGCCCGCAGACGGATCTGGCCCCAGCGCTTCTCCGGGTATTCCAGCAGGTGGTGTTGCCGAGCCAGGGGTACGCGGAGAGACTCAAGCACCACTACGAGATGTTCCGCGCGGCGGTCGAGGGCGGCGTCGAGGCGGGGAAGGCGCGAAAGAAGCGCAGCCGCAAGCTGCGTGGCTTGCCGTGAGGACAGCACGAAGCGGTTCGTGAAGGAGCCCCCGTGGGAACACCCAAGCAACTTTCCGCTGCGCGCAGAGCTTGGGCGACTCGTCGCTCTCCGACTTACAAGGCGCGCCGCACCGCAAATGCGAGCCAGGTCGCCTTGAGGGCATGGGCCAGGGAGAACAGTTGGTACGTGGTATTCCTTGACGCGCCAAGTGGTCATCCGCGGACCGGGATCGTCGATGCGCTTCTTGTGCGAATTGGCACGCACGATTCCGACGCACTCGAGGTCCGGCTGCTCCAACTCAAGGGCGGCAGCGCCGGCCTGAAGGCGCTCGAGCGCCGGCGACTGGTCGCGGCCTGCTCGAAGCTGTGGGTGTCGCCGGCGTACGCCTTCTTCGACGGCGAGGCCGTGGAGGTTGATCTTCCCGTGCAGTCAACGGAGGCGGAGATGCCAGCCCCGCAGGCACTGAAGACTCGACGCAGGTAGCCGGTCGCGACCACGCACGCCGCGCGGCACGGTTCGCGTGCCGACCGACCCGGGCCCCAGACCGGTGTTTACCAGCAACCGACTGTTAAGCAGCGAGGCCCCTCTCCGGGTCGCCGTGGAGAGAGAACCCTGGGACCCCGCGCGAAACGCCCCGGTGGCACGCGGGCTCGGTCCCGCACCGGTGCAACCGGAGAGAACGGGCTCCGAGGGCCGGTCCGACGCAACGCAACATCGCGTTCTCTGGCCGGAAAAGCAGAAGCCCCCGATCCCGAAGGACCAGGGGCCTCTGTTTACTTTCCAGCCCGGACATTTGCGGCTCCGGATGTTTAGCTCCCCGGGAATGACTTGAACATTCGACCCGCTGATTAACAGTCAGCTGCTCTGCCAACTGAGCTACCGGGGAAGACAGCGACCGGAGCTTTTAGCTGCCCCGCCCCGCACTGTCAACCCGCCGGAAACACAGCGCTCGCGCGGGCAGGAGATCCGCATCGAGCCGTAAGGGGCGGTAGGCCGAGCGGAATCCCGAAACCCCATTCCCCAGTCAGTCTTCCCTTGCGAATCTGGTATGCCTCTGGCATTACGACATACCAGACGACGGCGGCGTATTCTCCCA
>JACRCT010000608.1 GCA_016218885.1 Deltaproteobacteria bacterium
CGTCGCGACGGAAGCGACTGGGGCGTGAAGGCGAAGACCTTCTCGAAGGTCTCCCGGCTGGGCACACCGAGGCCCTGGCGGAGATGCCGAGCGATGTCGGCGTTCTCTTGGGCCACCACCGCCCACTGGTTGTTGGGCTCGAGGCGATGCAGCGCGCCAGTGCCGCCCAGCCCTCGCACCAGGCGGTAGACCCGCCCGTCGGTGCCTTGAGCCGTCAAGCCTGCCCGCGCCTGCGGGCCGGTAGCGAGCACGGCGTCGGCGCCGGAGCCGTCGTTGAAGAAGAGGGCCGCGAAGATCGACAGGAGCCCGGGCTGCGCCCCAGGCGGCGGGGCCACGACGTTGTAGCCGGGCCGCAGCGCCGCGCGCGAGGTCGGAGAGAAGCCCTTGACGTTCTGGGTGGCAAGCTCGATCAGGAGCATGGCCTAGATAGTCCTAGATCGCCGAGGCGAATTCCAGATCGTCGAGCACGGCACGGCGCGCCCGGTCACCCGAGCGCGCCGCGAAGAGTGTCGCTCGGCCGAGGGTCACTTGGCCGGAGCAGCGGCAGCCGGGGCAGCGGTCTCGACAACCTGCTGCTCCCGCTCGGCCTCGACGCGTGCCGCCTTGCCCTGCAGCGAACGCAGGTAGAACAGGCGGCTGCGACGCACGCGGCCGGGAGTCACCACCTCGATCTTCTCGTAGCGCGGAGAGTTGATCGGGAAGATGCGCTCCACGCCCACCGCATAGCTGACCTTGCGCACGGTGAAGGTCGTGCGGTTGCTCTTGCTGTTCTTGCGGATGACCACGCCCTCGAACGCCTGGACGCGCTCCTTGCCGCCCTCGCGGATCTTCCAGTGGACCCGAACCACGTCGCCCGCACGGAAGGAAGGCACGTCGGACCGGAGGTGCTTCTTCTCAACCAGGTCAAGGATCTTGTTCTGCATGAGTGTCTCCTTCCGCTTCCCGGAGCTCTTGGAGGAGCTCCGCATCTTCTTCGGACAACGCGCGCTTGGCAAACAGATCCGGGCGTCTGTCCCGCGTCGTCCTCAACGACATCGCCCGGCGCCACCGCGCGACCCTGGCGTGGTCGCCCGACAGCAACACTTCGGGGACTTTCATTCCCCGAAACTGCGGTGGCCTGGTGTACTGGGGATGCTCGAGAGCCTCGTCCTCGAAGCTCTCGTTCCCCGGGGAGGCCTCGTTCCCCAGGACCCCCGGAGCCAACCGGGAGACCGCGTCCACCACCGTCAAGGCCGCCAGCTCGCCACCTGTGAGGATGAAGTCGCCCAGCGACAGCTCCTCGTCTACAAAAGCACGTACCCGCTCGTCCACGCCCTCGTACCGCCCACACACCAGGACCAGATTTCCCCGCACATACAACCTGCGGACGCCCGCCTGGTCCAGCCGGCGTCCGCGCGGGTCCATCAACACGACATGTGCCCCTGGCGACCTCGCCCGCGCGGCCTCGATGGCCATCACCAGCGGCTCGGGCTTCATCACCATCCCTGCGCCGCCGCCATAGGGCGAGTCGTCGCAGATGCGGTGCTTGCCCTCGGCGAAGTCGCGGATGTCCGTCAGCGCGACCTCGATGAGGCCCTTCTCGCGGGCCTTGCCGAGGATGCTCTCGCAGAGCGGCCCCTCGACCATGCGCGGGAAGAGAGTGAGGATCTCGAACCGGAGCATCCGCGACGCTGCCTTCCCTTCACTCCTCCTCCGGCGCCTCGACCTCCACGACTCCCGCCGCGACGTCGATCTTCCGGACGAACGTATCGACCAGCGGCACCTGGAAGCTGCGGGGCCCCTCTATCTCCAGAACCGGGACCGCGCCGGCATCGAAGAGCCGTACCACCTTGCCCAGCACCTGCCCGTCCGCCGACCTCACCTCGAGCCCTACCAGATCGTCGGCATAGAACTCGCCCTCGCCAGGAGGAGGCAGGCTCTCCCGGGGCACAAGGACCTCGCGCCCCGCAAGCCTCTCGGCTGCAGTGCGGTCGAGGCAGCCAGCGAAGCGCACCAGCCAGGACTCGTGTGCCGTGCGCGCCGCATCGATCTTGACCCGCTCGGGCTCGCCATCGGACGCCTTGAGGAAAACCTCCTCGAAGGCAAACAAGCTGGACGAGTCCGCCTGGTCGGGCCGAACCGTCACCTCGCCCCGAATGCCGTGTGCGCGGGTCACCTTCCCCAAGCGCACCAGCCGTTGCGGGTCATCCGCCACCAAAGACCTCGATCAGGCCTTGGCGGCCGCCGCCGCGGGCTGCGCCCTCTTGTGCTCCTTGATGAGCTGCCCCACCGTCTCGGTCGGCTGCGCGCCGCACTTGAGCCAGTGCTCGAGCCGCGCGTTGTCGATGTCGAGCTTGTGGGGCTTGGCGGTCGGGTCGTAGGAGCCGAACGCCTCGATGAACTTGCCGTCCCGCGGGCTGCGCGAGTCCGCCGCAACCACGTGGTAGTAGGGATGCTTCTTGGCGCCCGCGCGCGCGAGCCGAATCTTCACTGCCATGACTGGAACCTTCCTCCGACGCGTAAAACCGCAAAAAGAGGCGGTGTTTATGACCGAGGAACTGTCCGCTGTCAAGCGCCCGGACGTCTGCGCGCAGCGGAAACGAGCAAATCGCCCGGTCTCCCACCGTGAGCGTCCCGTTAAGGCTGGAGGGTTCGAGCGCGAAGTGCAAGTCACCGCTGACCGCGCACCTTTCGAGCCGCCCTGCCCTTGGCCTCAGGAGCACTCGCCCCCTCGAGGTACATCCGCAGGGCTTCGCGCCCCAGATAGGGAGCGCGCACGCGCCACAGAGGCCCGTTCGCGACGACCGCCGCCACGGCGATCTTCGGGTCATCCTTGGGAGCCCAGCCCACGAACCAGGAGAAGTCGCGGAACGGCTTCTTGTCCGAGAGGGAGCCGGTCTTGCCCGCGGCGCGCTGAGTGCCCAAGGCATAGCGACCGCGCTCGCGGAAGGCCGAGCGGGCAGTGCCCTCGGTCACGGTCTTCTCGAGCATGTCGGCGAGCTGGCGGGCGATAGGCTCGGCGACCACGCGGCGAGCTTGAGAGTCCTGCCCAGCGAAGAGCACGGGGCTCATCATCACGCCCTTGTTGCCGATGGTGGCGGCGATGAGCGCGCCGTGCAGCGGGGACAGGAAGACCTCGCCGAAGCCGGCAGCCGTCTTGGCCATCTCGAAGCCCCCGTCGGGAATGCGAGCGACCGAGACGTCGGCGGGCTCGGCGAAGGCCAGCGGGGCGTTGAAGCCGAATTGCTCAGCCCAGCCGCGCAGCGCCTTGGCGTCGAGCTTGCGCTTGGCGAGCTTGGCGAAGGGAACATTGAGGCTGTGGCCCATCGCCTCCTCGAGAGTGACGCAGCGGCCGTCGCGCCGGGAATCCTCGAGCAGCTTCGGGGCCAGGCGCCGTTTCCCGCCGTGGAAGCAGACCCTCTCCTCGGCAGGTACACCCTCGCTCAGCAGCGCCGCACCGGTGACGATCTTGAAGACCGACGCCGCCGGATAGACCGCCTTGAGCGGCAACCCGCGCATCGCCGGCGCGTCCTGGCTGTGCTCGGCGAGCGCGAGGATGCGCCCGGTGGCCGGCTCGATGGCGGCGATGGCGCCATAGGGCACGACATAGCTCTTGAGCAGCTCGATCAGCCTCTTCTGCAGCTGGGGATCGACGGTGAGGACGATCGGCTCGGCACTCTGCTGGGCGTCCGCAGAAGGCTCCACCACCAGCTTCCCGCCCTTGAGTCGGGCGTTTGCGAGGTAGTCGGCGTCCCTGGGGATGGGCGCAAGCGCAGCGAACGAGGGAACGGGGAAGGTCGCGAACTCGGCGACCTCTCCCTCAGGTCCCTCCCCTGCCCCCTCGGCGGGGCTGCGCTCTGCGGCCACGGAAGGCTCGACGTTGCCTCCGTCTGCCGAGGGCGCGGATAACGCCTTCGCGGCGGGGTCCGGCCCGATGGCGGGCGCGGCCGAGGGCTCGTTGCCGCTGGCGCTCAGGGCGACGAGGCCCATCACGGCAACCGCGGCGGCGATTCCCAAAGGGCCCCATCGATGGGGGGGCTGCAGATTTCGGCGAACGGGGGATCCGGTGGGCTCGAGCAAGTCAGCAACCGTCGGGCAAGGGGTCCGACACCATGCTACGGCCCTGTAGCCTCCTGTCCAGAAACCGGTCGGCCGCTCGCTCGAGGACGCGTTGACCACGCCCTCAGGTGGCTGTTACGGTCCGCCCCCCTCAAGCGACTCCCACCCCCTTCGAGCCGAGGGCTCGAGAAGCCATGAACCCGCTCCGCGAAACCTTCCTCGTCTTCGCCCACGAGCTGCGCCGCAGCCTGCGCAGCGCGAAGACCCTGGTGCTGCTCATCCTCTATGCCCTGGCCACTGGCATCTTCGGGCTGGTCATGGTGGCGGCGACCCGCAAGATCCAGGAGCAGATCGCCGCCAACCTGCAGGGCCAGGAGGTCCCGCCCGAAGCGCTGATGCAGATGAAGATGGGCGGCTTGTCGATGATCTTCGGCAAGGACGACGAGCAGCTGCGCTACCTCGCCTCGATGCCGCTGATCGTCATCCTCTTCGCCTGGTTCGCCCTCTTCTTCCTGCCGCTGCTGGCCACGCTCATCGGCTTCGACCAGATCTCCGGCGAGCTGCAGACCCGTTCCATCCGCTTCGTCTCGCTGCGCGCCCGCCGCGGATCGCTGTTGGCGGGCAAGGTGCTCGCCCAGCTCGCGCTGCTGGTGGGCCTGACCGCCGTCATCAACCTCGGCGTCTTCGCCTACGCGGCGATCTCGGTGGAGGGGTTCCCGATCGGGGCCGGGCTGCTCGCTCTGGTGCGCTTCTGGGCGCTCACGTTGGTCTACGCGACCACCTACGTGGGCCTGGCCACCTGGTGCTCCTCGCTCTTCCGCGTGCCCATCTTCTCGCTCCTGACTGCGCTGGCCGCGCTGCTCCTGAGCGGAGCGCTGCACCTGCTCTCGATGTTCGAGCGTCTGGGATTCCTCAAGTACGCGTTGCCGTCGCACTACCAGGAAGGCTTCTTCAAGCCCGACCCGCTCTCCGTGCTCGCCTCCATCGGGGTGTTTGCCGCATTCTCGGCGATCCTCCTGGGCCTCTCCTACCTGACGCTGCGTGCGAGGGATCTATAGCGAGGCTGGCGCCTTGGATCTGGGAGGCGGATTCGTGCTGGGTTGCGGCGCAGCCTCGAGTTTTGAGTCGTGAGTCTTGAGTCGTAAGTGCTTGCGCGACTACCTGGCTCACCTGGTTACGATGACCTCTGAAAAAGGCTTCCTTGAGATGAGCGACGCGTCTTCGACCCCGCCCTCGCCCGCCGCCGTGGACCACGAGCCCGCCATCGCTCTCGAGGGCGTGACCCGGCGCTACGGAGCGCTGGTCGCCGTCAACGAGGTGAGCCTGCTGATCCCCCGGGGTGCGGTCTACGGCCTCATCGGCCCCAATGGAGCCGGCAAGACGACGACGTTCTCGATGATCTGCGGCTACCTGAAGCCTGACGCCGGAGCGGTGCGCGTGCTCGGGCACCGGGCGGGAGACCTGGGGGCGCTCAAGGGTCGGCTCGGGGCGCTTCCTCAGGACGCGAGCCTGCCCGCCAACGACCTGGTAGGCAACGCGCTCGTCTTCTACGCACGCCTGCTGGGAATGCCCAAGCCCCAGGCCATCCGCGCGGTGCAGGAGGGGCTAGAGCGGGTGGGGCTCTCCCAGTGGTGGCGGGTGCGCTGCGGAGCGCTCTCCCACGGAATGGCCAAGCGCGTCGGCTTGGCGCAGGCCTTCCTGGGCAGCCCCGAGGTCGTGCTGCTCGACGAGCCCACCGCCGGGCTGGACCCCAAGAGCGCTTTCCACCTTCGCGAGTACATCAAGCAGCAGCGCGGGCAGGGTC